>JAYVQJ010000127.1:0-11335 GCA_043777235.1 Planctomycetia bacterium | reverse complement strand
GTGACCTCCTTGGATGACCGAATGAGCCTTCTGATTTTGGTCAGGCGGCAGCGTCTGGCGAATCGCAACCTGTATCGACGATTTCTTCTCGTAGGAATTCGCGGTGCAATATCGTGAGTGAGTCTTCTGATCGAGCGGTTGGTTTCACCACAATTTCGAGAGGTCTCTCGTGACACATCGCATCAGCAACGTTCGGATGTTTTTGGCATTCGTCGTCATCGGATCGGGCAGCGTTGCGCCGGGGCATTCCGCCGATTGGTCTCGGTTCCGAGGACCGAACGGCTCAGCGGTCAGCGATGATCGCGGAGTTCCGACCGACTGGAGCGACTCGAAGAACCTCGTCTGGAAAGCCGAGCTGCCGGGGCCGGGAAGTTCCAGCCCAATCATCGTCGGCGAGCGTGTGTTCGTGACCTGCTACTCCGGTTACGGAACCAGTCGCCGCGACGCAGGCGACCTCAAAAAACTGCAACGACAGCTGGTCTGCGTGTCATTGAAAGATGGCAAGATTCTTTGGGATAAGTCGATCGCGTCGAACCAGTCCGAGGATCGGTACTCTGGATTCCTCCAAGACCACGGCTACGCAACGAGTACTCCCGCCTCGGATGGAGAGCGAGTCTATGTCTTCTGCGGCAAGACCGGCGTCGTGGCATTCGATCTCGAAGGCAAAGAACTTTGGCAAACACCCGTCGGGACTGGCTCGGCGATGAATGGCTGGGGATCGGGAAGCAGCCCCATCCTGTATCGCGATACGGTCATTGTGAACGCGGCGGCGGAGAGCAAGTCGCTGATCGCATTGGATAAGAAGACCGGTAAGCAGGCCTGGCGTTCCGATGCCGACAGTCTCTACGGGTCGTGGGCGACTCCCGTGTTGGTCGATGTTCCAAATGGCAAAACGGAATTGGTTCTGAATGCTCCCTACGAGATGTGGGGCTACGATCCCGACAACGGTGAGTTCCTGTGGTTCGCCGAGGGAATTCAGGACAGCACCATTTGCGGCAGCCTCGTCGCGCGAGACGGCATCGTGTACGCCGTTGGTGGCCGATCGGGGAGCGCGGTCGCGGTCAAAGCGGGCGGTCGAGATGATGTCTCGAAGTCGCACGTCCTCTGGAAGAAGTCGCTCAGCAGTTATGTGCCGTCACCCGTCTTGGCGGGCGATCGCATTCTCAGCGTCAACGAGCGCGGCATTGTCGGCTGCCTTGATGCCAAGTCCGGTGAGCAGCTCTTTCAACAACGTCTGAGCAACGCGGGTGGCGTGTATGCCTCGCCGACAGTCATCGGCGGTAAGGCTTACATCGTGACTCGCCAGAACGGCACGTTCGTGATGGACCTGTCCGGCAAAGGGGAAGTGCTGACACAAAACAAACTCGATGACGAAACCGACTTCAATGCCAGCCCCGCCGTCGCGGATGGCAAATTGTTGCTGCGATCGAACCGCAGCCTGTACTGCATCGCGAACAAGCCGCAGTAGCGATCGATGCCTTTCAGCCGAGAATGCCACGTTCTCCGCCAAACAGCCACGAATGAAAAATCGTTAAGGCGGGTTGACTGGCACTGGTCACAAATCGGTTGATGGTTCATTCTTTCTGTGATGCACTCTCGAGGGGCCAAACTCGGAGAGTTGATGAGGACTTTATGACCCTGCTGTTCCCTCGCCGCCAGTTTTTGGGCGGTCTCGCCGTTGGATTGTCCGCGTTTTCCGTTCGAGGCCTCTTTGCGGAGGAGCTGACTCGAACACCGAAGCAAACGGAAGGGCCGTTCTATCCCGATCGGCTGCCGCTGGACACTGATAATGATTTGATCGTGATCAACGACACGCTCACGCCGGCGGTCGGTGAGATCACGCACTTGTCGGGGCGCATTCTCGATGCTCGCGGCAATCCGATTCGCAATGCGGTTGTGGAAATCTGGCAATGCGACAGCGGCGGCGCTTATCTGCATTCGAAGACTGGGAACGCCGACAAGAAGGACCGAAATTTCCAGGGCTTCGGCCGCTTCATCACGGGCCGCGCGGGTGAGTACGGATTTCGCACGATCAAGCCGGTGCCGTATCCCGGTCGCACACCGCATATCCACTTCGCCGTCAAAGTTCCGGGGCAGGAAAAGTTCGTGACGCAGTGTTACGTGAAGGGACATTCGGGAAACGAGAAGGACGGCGTCCTTCGAGGCATCCGTGACGATAAAGCTCGCGAGTCGCTATTGGTCGACTTCGCTCCGCTCCGAGAATCGCGCGTCGGCGAATTGACTGCGCGGTTTGACATCGTTTTGGGCCTGACGCCACAGGACGAGTCCAAACCAAGTTGATTTGCGGTATTGGCCGCGTTTCTTGGTAAGCGGGCCAACCGAGTTTTCAAATCTGCATTCTTCGTTGAGTGGCGACACCAGAGCGGGTGCGATGATTCCTAAGAACGAACTCTTTGAAGTCTCGGCAACGTACTGGCTGACGGTGATGGCACTCGGCTTGTGCGTCGTCTGCGGATATTTTTGGCGATTGGTAGTCGGCAAATCGGACGGTGCCAGTCCCTGGCAAAGTGCCACCGCGTTTGCGGCGGCCGTTGTGCTGTGTCTGACGGCGGTGGACGGCCTCAACTTCACGCTGCGTGACTTGAGCGGACGCTTTCGCATCACCGGTGCTGTGCTCGTCATCGCCACGACCGCGAGCCTGACATGGCTGCATCTGAGTCAATGGAAAACGCCAAGAGATCTCTTTCGCCGCCGCCCGTCAGGTTGGTTGGTGCTGCTCTCATCCCTGGCCGTCGTCGGTTGGTCGTATCACCGTTTTGATCAGCGGCTTGATCCGATTTCTGACAATCCCAAAGTGTTCGTCAGAACGCCCGGAGCCAAGACGGTCATCCACCAATTCCTGGCGATGACGGATCGCAATCACCCCATTCCAGTCTATCGGCTTGACGAGACCGTATCCGAGCCGATCAACGAAGAAATGGGAGTGATCGTGGACACCTTGGGCTCGGCGATTCAGCGCGGTCCCGCCAGTCCTCTGTCAAACTGCCACGGCTGGGTGTTCTTGGATTCGCAATTCTTGATTCCCGGAGAGGCGGTCCAACAGATTCTGGATGACAACGGCTATGAAACCGTCGCCGAACCGAAATCCGGAGACGTCATCATCTATCGGGATGCCGATCAGAACATTGTCCATTCGGGAATCGTTCGTGGCGTGCTCGACGACAACACGGTCATCATCGAAAGCAAATGGGGCACCGAAGGCACCTACTTGCACGCCCCGGATCACACGCCGTATTCCGCGCTGTTCGAGTACTATCGCTCGCCGCGTCACGATAACCGGGTGAAGGTCGTGCATGTCGATGAAGCTCCGGTCGACGGCTGATTCAAGTGGCTGCCCCCTGCAATCTCGTCTGTGAGAATCGCTCCGGCCGCGAGCGGAATCCGGGATCGCCGGTTATATTTCTCGCGGTCAAGATTGATTGCTTTCGTCGGTTCTGGTTCAAGGCGAATCTCAGTCATGGAATGACTGAGCGACGTAGGCGAGTCATTCCATGACTCGCATTCCTGTTGTGGGACACGACGACATCTCAATCAATTCCCCCAGCGTGACGGCTAAGATCACGCCGCTGCTGGTTACGAGGTGTGTCAAATCCTCTTTTCTGGCTTCGACACCACACCTCGGAAAGCCACCGTTGGAAAGACGACATGACATGTTTGAAGTTTCTCAACACATCGACTTCTGCTACGGGCACCGGTTGCTGAATTACGCGGGGAAGTGCCGTAATCTGCACGGTCACAACGGCCGAGCCGTCATTGTCCTGGCCAGCGAAGAGCTGGATTCGCGCGGGATGCTGATGGATTTTTCAGACATCAAGAAAGTCGTGCGGACTTGGATCGACGAGCAGCTCGACCACCGCATGATCCTGCACGAGAACGATCCGGCTCGGCCGTACCTGGAACAGCTCGGCGAACCGCTGTTTATTCTGCCGGTCAATCCGACGGCCGAGAACATCGCCAAGACGATCTTCGAGTTCACGTCTTCGCAAGGTTTCCCCGTGATCGAGGTTTCGTTGTGGGAAACGCCGAACGCTTTCGCGACGTACCGTGGCTGAGAGCTCAAGACGAACGGATTTCAACGCAAAGACGCAAAGGTGCAAAGAGAACAAGAATCGTTGTGGCGTCGTCGTTCCCTCCAATGGCCGCGAACTACGGAGGTCGGGAAGCCACGCGATGGTGACGAATCAATGCGTCCCGAAACTCGCGTTCCTTTGCCACTTTGCCACTTTGCGTCTTTGCGTTGAAAATACTCAGCCAACAACCGCTCTTTGAGTCGTTGCGTTCGTGTCGCCACGATTTTTGGAGATTCGCCTCAAAGTTTTCGCCCGGCCGCCGAATCACGCTTGTTGAGGCCATTCATTCTGGCCTGCGAAAACTCTTTGGCCCTGGTGAATCGGAGACGTGGCGATGATCAAGCAAGCGGTTTACGGCGTAGCGGCGCTCGGAGCTTTGGCGACGTTTTGTTTTGGGCGGGATGCCTGGAGTTACGTGCGGACCTGGGGCAACTCGGTGCGGCAGTCGGTCAAAAGCGAAGTCCCCGTTGAATTCGAGGTGGCTCGCGCCCGTGAACTGGTCGAGCACCTCGTTCCCGACATTCGCAACGTCATGCACATCATTGCCGAGCAGGAAGTCGATCTCGACCAACTGACCGCCGAACTGGCTCGCAAGCAGAAGGAGTTGGCCTCGCAGAAAGAGGCGATTCAAACGCAAACCGCCAACCTGAAGTCCGGGCAAACCAGCTTCGTCTTCGCCAGCCAAACGTACTCGGCCGAGCAAGTTCGCAACGATCTCGCCAAGCGATTCGATCGCTTCAAGGTCTCTGAAGAAACGCTCAAGCGCGAGCAGCAGGTCACGGAAGCTCGGCAGAAGGCGCTCACCGCCAATCGCGAGAAGCTCGACCATCTGCTGGCCGCGAAGACCGATCTGGAACTGCAACTCGAACAACTCGAAGCTCGTCTGAAAGTCGTGCAAGCGGCCGAAACCGTCAGCACAGTGAGCATCGACGACAGCGAACTGACGCGAGCCAAGAAGCTCATCCGCGATCTCAACAAGCAAATCGACGTCCGCGAAAAAATCATGGCCACCGACGGCAAGCTCACCGATCTGATCCCCGTCGCCTCGAAGCCGACCGCTCCGAATGATCTCGAATCCCAGATCGATGCGTACTTCACCCCGAAGGCCGAAGCCTCGGCCGCGAAGCCGAAAATGGAAATCGTGAATCTCGAAACGCTGAAGCCGTAATTGCCGGGATGAGGCGAGACTTGACGTTTGAAGTGTGTGAACTGCGGACCTCATCATGCTCAGCTTTCTCCGTCATCCACCGGTTGTGAATCGCTCTGCGACGCAGAGAGCGATGCCTGCGATCTGGATCGACGGAGTTGGCTGTTTTTGGTTGAGCCAATCAGATCGCGTGACGATTGGTGGGCCGGGTATGCCTTCCGCGAAATCGGACGACTCGCGTGAGACGGCGGACTTGGCGATCCTCTCCGACTTGAAGCGACGACATGCGACGATCGTGCGAACGGGCGAAGGGTATTTGCTCGAAGCACACGGCCCCGTGCGAGTTGCCGGCCGCGAGGTCCACGATCGAGTCGCACTCTCCGACGGTGCGATGATTGAGCTGGGCCGTAGCGTTCGATTGAGGTTTCGACAGCCGTCTGCTCTGAGCTTGTCCGCGCGGTTGGATTTCGTGAGCGATCACCGGCCGACTCAAACCGTCGATGCGGTTGTGCTGTTGGCGGATACCTGTTTGCTCGGCCCAACCGACGACAACCACGTCGTCTGCCCCGATTGGTCCGGGCAAGTCTTGCTCGTGCGGCAAGGAGAAGAATTGTGGTGTCGCTCGCGGCAGGTGTTGACCGTCAATGGCCATCGGCTCGGCAGCGGCCGCCGGCTGCAATCCGGCGACATCGTATCGGGTGACGACTCGCGATTTCGGATCGAAATCCCCAATTGAGAGAGAGGCTCATTCGGTTTTCCAGTGAGGTCACTTCGGCGGACATTTTTTGCCACGGATGAAACATGGATTGAACACGGATCAGGGCAGGAGACAGCAATTGGAAAAGCCGAAGAAGCGGCGGACGGAAATGCCAGACAACAGTTTTTGCCACGAATGAAACACGGACCAGGCAACAGGTCAGAAGACGTTACGCACCCTCGTTCCGTGACCCCACTCTTTTCTTCCTTGCCCTGATCGCTGTCCTGATCCGTGTTCAATCCGTGTTTCATCCGTGGCTTTGAACCTTGCCTCTCCGGAACACATGAAGAGCCTTGAGAGATTGCTCGGCACAACGAAATTGGCTGTTAATTCCGTTAGATTGCAAGCGTCCGAACCGGCTGGCCGTGTTCGGTTTGGATGCGGTGGAGAGGGTCTCGACACGAACGGCGACTAAGATTTCCGCGGCTGCGGCGAACTCCGCAGCGAGGTTTTCCCAACACAACGAGTGTGACGTGCGAACTCCGCACGGTGTACTCGGCACTTGGCACTGATTGGCCATGAAGTTCACGTTCGCTCCCGAATCTCGGCCGCTGGACGGATTCACGATCAAGCGAGCCATCGCGCGCGGTGGCTTCGGCGAGGTCTATTACGCGCTTTCCGATTCCGGCAAAGAGGTCGCGCTCAAGCTGCTGCAAGACAACCTCGAAGTTGAACTTCGCGGCGTGACGCAGTGTTTGAACTTGAAGCATCCGAACCTCGTCACGCTGTTCGACATCAAACAAGACCGCGACGGCGATCACTGGATCGTGATGGAATACGTCGGCGGCAAGACGCTCGACCGAGTCGTTCACGAACACCCCAACGGCCTGCCGCTCGACGAAGTCATGGCGTGGCTGGACGGCATCGCGGCGGGCATCGGCTTTCTGCACGACCGAGGGATCGTGCATCGCGATCTCAAGCCGGCAAACATCTTTCGCGAGAACGGTGTCGTGAAGGTCGGCGACGTTGGTCTTTCGAAGTTCATCGCGCCCAGCCGACGTTCGGCACACACGCAGAGTGTCGGGACCGTTTATTACATGGCTCCCGAAGTGGCGAAGGGACGTTACGGCCGCGAGGTCGATGTCTATTCGCTAGCGGTGATCCTGTACGAACTCTTGACTGGCAAGGTGCCGTTCGACGGTGAGACCACGGCCGAAATCCTGATGAAGCATTTGACCGAGCGGCCGAATCTCGCACCGATTCCACCGAACGTGCGTCCGATCTTCGAGGCGGCTTTGGAAAAAGATCCAGAGCGTCGCACGAGCGATGTGTTGGAGTTGGCTCGGCAATTCCGCGCGGCGGCAGGGCATCTTGTTACGAGTGAGGCATCCAGTGCAGGCGCGAGGCCTCTTGCCGAACCGGGCACGTCCGACTTCCAAGAGATTCATGCGAGGCGGCTCAAGATCTGTTCGGAATTGAGAGAGCTGTTGGACCAAGCTCGCGTGCTAGAAACCGTCGCCGACCGTGGCCGCAATTGGAACCAGAAGCAAGCGCACATCGACGAATTGCTGCGACAGGCTCAGCAGATTCGAGAGGATGTGTTTCAGCGCGATCGCCGACTCTGGGACTACTCCGCAGAGGGGACGTTGTCATCTATTACGGCGATTGCCAACCGGGTCCGCAAATTGGCGAACAACGAGTTGCCGGTTCTCGAACATGCAGACACTCTGCCCTACGTGCGACCGGCCGCTGGCAGTTCGTCAACTCCGCGGCCAAGTCTTTTTCCCACGCCGAAGCGACCGGCCTCAGGCTGGGAGAGACTCTGTTATTCCACAGGCCGAACATACGGTGGTCTGTCTCAGTTCTTGCGAAGTCATCCGCTACTCCTGATCGCCGCAATCGCAGCCTTCTTGATCGGGACGATGCCGAGCGGCGTGAGTGCCGGTTTGATGAGGGTCGGCGGAGGCACGCGGTTTCTCTGGGTGCTGTGCGGTTGCGTCGTCGCGGTGGAGGTGTTCCGCGGAGTGTCGCGCGGCGTTGACTGGTTATTCCTTCCCAACCGCACCGGACCGACCGGCGGCCGTGGTCAATCGACGAAACTCGGTCAACGGAATGAGAACCGAGTTGATTCGCACGGCGCACCAACGAGTCGGCTGGCGGTCTACCGAGTTTTGAACCCGAACGCGGTTCGCGAGATTTCGTGGCGTCGCCGAATGACGGAACTGAGCGGCTCGCTGGCGACGGCGGGATTGGCCACGGCCGTGGTGTCTGCCGTGCTGGCGTACGTCACGCAGTTCCTCGGATCGACGGCGCTGGTCGGACAGTTCGCGGCTGGCACGTTGATTGGCTCATGGGGCTTGCTGATCGTCGGCAAGTTGCGTGAGGGGCTGCCTCGCGAACGATACATCGATCGCCTGTTGCTCGCCGGAGTCGGTGTCTTGGTCGGCGTCGCGCTGTTTGAACTCGACGGCTGGCTGTTGATCGACCTGCCAACCGACGGTTGGTCGCAGAAGCAAAGTCTGCTGGCGATGACCGGTGCTTCGTTGTCGGAGAATCCGCAGCATGTTTTGGGCGAGAGCTACGTCGCCTTCTTCGCAACACTGTTCTTCTTCCGCCGCTGGTGGTGGCACACCGATACGCTCCGCCCGCAGCGCTTCCGCATTCTGTCGGTCTGCCTGACGGCGATCGTTGGAGCACTGGCCGCTCGCGCCTGGGGCTTCCCGGTTCTGTGGGGCACTGTTTGGGCGGCGAGCCTATCGAGCGTCGTGCAACTCGCCGCCGTGTGGACACCGCGAGAACAGCGTCGGTGAGAATCATTGTTTTCAGACGGCAAAGGGCATCGCAATGCAATCCGACACGCCACAGATCTTCCAACCGAATCTCGCACTCCTGTCATTGCTGACGTTAGGAGTTGTGCTCGGTGGAATCGCGGCCGTGGTGTTCGTCGTGGCGTCGCGACGAAGTTGGTCACAGATCGCTCAAGCCTACGCCAAGTTTTGCGTCGTCATGATCGCGGTGCTGGTCGTCGCGGGATTCTTTTGGGGCACCGCTGTCTCCGTCCCACATTCCGCAGGTTTGAAGAATCCTGGCCTCGAGGTTCCGACAGGTCACGCCGTTTCGTCGTCCGCTTCGAGGGTCGTCTCGACAGATTCCGTCACGTCCGAAGCAGAGTCGATCAAGTCAGACGCCGCTCTTCCCGAATGGACACGGCAAGCCATGCGAATCGACGGTCGCCAAAAGTTGATCGTGGTAAGCAGTGGTCGATTCGCAAGCGAGCAAGAAGCCGAACTGCATGGCTACCAACAAGCGGCCGTCATCGCCGCCAAAGAGTATTCGTCGCTCGACCCACGCGGCATCGGTGCCGTGCAGCCGCAACACGCGGACTTGATCAAGGACAACGCCATCAAGCGGCAATTCCCGGAAGTCACTCAACATGACTTCGGCAAGTTCCAAGCTCCGATGCACCAGCTTTGGTTGGAAGTGGCGATGACGCCGGAACTCGGCGAGCGACTGGCCGAACCCTGGCGACAAGCTGCGGTCGATGCGCGGCTGCGGACGTTAGGCGGCTGGGGACTTTGGGGCACCGTCGCGGCGGCACTCGCGGCCTTCGGGCTGCGGCTCGATTCCGCTTGGAACGGAAAACGACGAGCGGTGATCGGCGGAGCTGTCGCCGCGCTCGCGCTGGTGAGCTTGGCATTCTTGGTCTGAGCGTGTGAACTGCGTGTCATCCAATCCAAGGAGGCACGATGGCAAGCAGCTCAAACAGTTCGACCCATTGGGACCAGCGCTATCTCAGCGGCGACGCTCCGTGGAATTCCGGCTTAGTGTCGCGTGAACTTGTTCGCGTCTTGCAAGACGAATCTGTCACGCCGTGTCGCGGTGTCGAGCTGGGCTGTGGCACCGGAACGAATGCGGTCCATTTGGCTCAGCAAGGCTTCGAGGTCTTGGCTCTGGATTGCTCGGCGGTCGCGATCGATCGTGCTCGCCAGCGTGCCGTCGAAGCGAGTGTCTCGGTGACGTTGGCGGTCTCCGATCTGTGCCGCTTGCCGGACCTCCGCGCTGCGTTGGGAGATTCGGCGAGCGACTACGAACGACAGTGCTCGTTCCTGTTTGATCGCGGCTGCTATCACTGTGCTCGGCGGACAAACTTAGGGGGATTTTTGGAAACCGTCGAATGGCTCGCGGCACCGAATGCTCGTCTGCTGATGCTCTGCGGGAATGCCGACGAGTCGGCCGAACACGGGCCTCCGCGATTGACCGAGGCGGAGATCCACTCGGAATGGAGCGGCCTCTTCGACGTGCATTGGATTCGTCCGTTCCGATTTGAAGATCGAGGCAGCGTGCCGGGACCATTGGGCTGGGCATGTTGGATGACTCGCCGTTCTCCGGAATGTTCAATGTTTGAAACGCACGCGTTCAACGATTGAACATCATGTTTCATTCTCGAATGCAACAACGGTGGGCTGTACCGGTCGTATCACAAATGCGGATAACCACAGCGTACCTTGAGTGGATCAATTCTTTGAAAAACCGCAGATTCGTTGCTGTTTGATGAGCAAATATCTGTCCGAGGCGGTTGAGGATCGCAACGGGCGAAGGCGAAGGCAACAGCCTCTTCTCGTGGCATCAGTAATGCCTGTTGTGACCGATACTCTCGGGATGATTGGACGACTTCTCACAACCGAGAGACAGACAGTGATTCATTCGGGTAGTGTCCTATTTTCAATGTAGCCCGACTTCGCCGACGTCGGGAATAGCCGACTTCGGCGAAGTCGGCCTACAAATTAGGACACTACCTTCATTCGGATCGTCAAATGATACAACGATCTGAGGTTGTGCCGAGAACGGAGCGTGCGCATGTCACATAAAAACCTTGAGCCTGTGAGCGACGACTTTGAGATGAGCGGACCGCGGCCGCCA
The DNA here is from genome assembly GCA_043777235.1 of Planctomycetia bacterium. GTDB lineage: Bacteria > Planctomycetota > Planctomycetia > Planctomycetales > Planctomycetaceae > SXKJ01. Next base: position 480 of record JAYVQJ010000127.1, on the reverse strand, counting down.
CGATGGATCGGTGAGTTGTCACGGTTAGCAATGCGAGCGTTTCACTCGCAAGGCAATTTAGCGCCGGTGGGATGTCACTTCCATGAAAACAACGAGGTCGAGACGCCTCAGTGGGAAGTCACGCTCTTCGTTTCGAGCACGGAGGTTTATGGCGGATCGCAGGATGGTCACCGGGCATTTTCGCCCTTCATGGTGGACCTCACCAAATTGATGTCCGCTCTGGATGTCGTTGAGAGTTGCTATTGGCAAGCTCAAGCGATGGCCGAGGACGATCAACTGGGACCACATGTCGGAATTGAAGGTCTGTTTCAAGGTCACTCGGTCTGGCTGCGAATCACAGCCCAGCCGCCTGACCAATTCGACTCCGGCCGAACGTTCGATCATCTCGCCATCCAACTACAAAATCTCTGGTAAGTCGAACTGTTTGAGGATTCATGAGGATGAAAGTACTGATACGCATTCCGAAAATTAGCCGCGCGG
>JAYVQJ010000126.1:0-2896 GCA_043777235.1 Planctomycetia bacterium | reverse complement strand
CAATCGAGCAGCAAGTTTGCACCGGTGACGCTCGACTTGGCCAAGAGCGTCAACAGATTGTCGGTCGCCGGATCGAACTCGAAGCGGCCTTGTTTCAGGATCGCTCCGGTGTCGATCCCCTTATCGACAAAGTGCAGTGTCGTGCCGATGTTGTCGAAGTCCCGATTCAGCGCCGCCCAGAATTGCCCGTGAGAGCCGCGATAGAGCGGCGTGATTCCGGCGTGCAAATTCACGAAGCACGGAGCTGCCGCGAGCACCGGCTCTTTGATGATGCTCGTGCCGAGCACGACGACCAGATCGGGATTCGCTTGTCGAAGCACTTCGATGACGGACGGATCGTTGATGGACTCGACGCGATGCACCGGCTTGTCAGTCGCGAACGATCCCGCAGCCAGAACGTCGCGGTATTCGGGGCAGAGTAACGCTCGGCGTTTGAGATGCAGCTTCGTGTACGCTCCGAGCAACAGCCGATCGAACCAGTAGCCTCGGCGAACTTTTTTGCTGCGGCGAAAGACGGCGTTGAAGACTTCGCGGCGCGGACGCTCTTGCCGCACGACGGTGACGAGATCGACTTCGGGAGCGAGTCGACTGAAAACGTACTGCGAACTGGCCGACGTTCCCATCAGCACGGCGACGCGAGGACGTAGCAATCGTAGACCGCACACTCCGTGTGCGGAGTCGTCGGCACACGGAGTGTGCCGGCTACTACTGAGGCGCTCAGGCGGCCCAGTGCAGATTGCGGCCGGCGGACAAGTCATGAGCAATCTCCTCCATCGTCTTGATTTCGAGTTCCCTGGCGTCGCGCAGCCGAGTCGCTTCGATGCAAATTTGCTCGAAGGACGCGAGCTGTTCGGTGACGTCCGGCAAGAAATTGTGCGGGTGTGTGTACAGGCTGAAGATGCGGCCGAGCCGCGCGGCCTTCTGCATTCCTTTGGCCGCCCGCTGCACCTGCGACTCGCGCGGGACGAACTTTGACAACCCGGTGCAGCCCGGAAAGAACATGCTGTGCGGCAACTCCCAGAGTCCCTCGACTTGCTTTGCCTTGCCGAGCGGTGGGCAGATCACAAGCGACTCATCGACGAATCTCAGCACACGCACCAAGTTGTACGTCAGCCGATTGAGCAGCCGATTCTTGATCGGCTTCGCGGCGGTGCCGAGCAGAAACCACTCAGAGTTCGGCCCGCGAAAACAGACATGTCCGGTCTCGCGAAGCACGTCGAGATGGCCGATTTTGTTTCGCGGAAACACGAGCGACCGAACCTCGCGTCCCCAGCGTTTCGCGACCTCGCGGCAAGTATCGAACTCCGCCTGAGCGACCTCGCGCGAGCAAGCGTCTTCGCCGATGACGACGTGCGAGAACGTGTGACTCGCGAGTTCCTGATGGACCGGACAGTTGACGATCGCCTCGACCAACTCTGGAGCGTAGTACCTCAGACCGCGCGGCTCGTGCATCGACGGGATGCCTTCGTACCAATCGCCGCTGAACCAATTGGGACGAGGTGCCGGAAGCTGTTTCGGGTAGCGGCCGTCGGGGCAGTCTTCCGGCCGCAGCATCAGATGTCCGACCGTTGCCCACGTCGCCGAGATGCGATGTCGAGTGAAGATGTCCAGCAGCCCGCGGACAACCTCGCGAACACGCTCGACCCCTTGAGCATGATTCAGGTCGCGCGCGTTGCGGCGCGTGCCCCAAGCCATCTCAAAATCAAAGCTGATCGAAAGGACGCCGCCAGCCATAAGCCACAAACCCCGCAGACCATGAAAGGGGCGGGAATGTCGGACGAGCGGTCGGAAAGTGTCAAGACGAGTCGCAAACCTCGTTCGATTGAACGGTTCCCGATGAGAGCCTTTGGCGGCAGTTTTTTTGAAACGCAGAGAACGCAGAGCGGAGCGCTGAGGACGCCGAGATTCACGACGGACTTCTCTGCGACTTCCTCTGCGCTCTCTGCGTTTCAAAAGAACTCATGCCAAGACATCCCTCGATCAGATAGGCAACTCAGGATGCAGCTCCTGCCGTCGCAGTTCCTCCAGCCGAGCGTTTCCGCCGCAGAGCTGCAAGTACTCGGCGAAGTCGCGACAGCCGAAGAGATATTTCTCTAAGAACTCGCGATGCGTGGCCGGGTCTTCTTCGACCGTCAGCCATTGCCGCAAGTGTTCTTCGTCCGAGTAGTACTCGTAGGGCATGTTGCCAGGGTAACTGCCGAACGGAACTTCGCAGACCGCGTCGACGCAGAAGAACGGGATTACGGTCGATGTCGGATCGCGACGAATCTCGTCGTTCGAGATCAGCCGTTCGCAGCTCAGGATGACATGCTTCGCCGCACGAGCCACCGCGATGTCGGCGACCGATGTGCCGCGAATGCGCGCGTTGCCGTAACAGTCCGTTTCGTGAACGTGAATGATCGCGACGTCCGGCCAAAGAGCCGGAATCGAGACGTATTCAGCATTCGTGAACGGGCAAGTGATCGACTTCGCCGCGCTGTTCTTGCAGGTGTCTGTGCCGGCGACACTGCGAGCGGGCAGAAACGAGACTCCCATCGCGGCCGCTTGGAAACGCAGCGCGAGCGTGTAGTTGGACCACTCGCAGAGTTCGACTTCACCGCTCTGCACAACACGCCGCGCGTGCGGCGACAAGCCGCGAGCTTCCAGACCGACGATGTACGCAGCATCGACTTGCTTCAGAAGTTGCCCGCGTCCCGTGAGATTGCCTGCCGCGAGAATCTGAAAGTCATGTGTCGCGGTGTGACCGGCGAATCCGAGGTTTTGCTTTTTCTGCCGGACAATCTCGTGCAGCAACGCGGTCGAAATGCGGTCCGCTCCGAAGCCACCCGACGCCAGATAATCGCCGTCGTGAACGAACTGCCGAACCGCGTCAGGCACCGACATGACTTTGTCAGCC
>JAYVQJ010000125.1:0-11353 GCA_043777235.1 Planctomycetia bacterium | reverse complement strand
GCGAAGTCGGACAAGAGAAAACAAAAGAAAGCGGTGCTGACACGCCGCACACCAAAGTGGCTGCCATGAAATTATTCGTGATCGTGCTGATCGGATTTCTGTTCGTCCCGGCACTGATGCTGGCCGACGATGCCAAGCCCGCCGAAGAAAAGCCCGCGGCTGAGAAGAAGGTGGAAGCCAAATCCGATGCGGACCCGGAGGCGAAGGCCAAGCAGGCTGCGGAGACTCTCGAAGCGCTGGGGAAGGTGTTCGAGGTCTTTGGGGCGGCGCTCGGTGGCCGGCAGATGATTGCCGAAGACTTCGCTGTTGAGGCGGTGGTCGCGGGTGAGCTGTTGCTCGATGCCCCGGCCGAAGGAGGGGCGGCCGCCGGAGGCGACCCGCTCGAACAACAATTCCTCCAGCAGTTTCGCTCGCTTTCAAAGACCGAATTGAATTTCGTTCGTGTCGTCTGTCAGCCGGACAAAGAGCAGGACAAGAAGATCAAAGCGGCTAGCAACGCCGCTCTGAAAACGGCGGTCAAAAAGTTCGCCGAGATTCAAAAGAAGCTGCAACAAGGGATGCGCGCGGGTGAACAGCCGAATTGGCCCGATCCGCGCCGGTTGATGTCCGACGTTCTGCTCAAGTCGGTTCGGGAGTCGATGTCGGAAGAGCAAGCCAAGAAATACGAAGCAGAGTTGGAGAAACGGGCCGCCGCACGCAAGCGAGCCGCGCTGCTGAATCTCGTCGCACGGCTCGACAAAGATTTGGTGCTGACCGCCGATCAACGGGGCAAGCTGACCGAAGCGATCAACGCGAATTGGAAGGACTCGTGGTGTCACCAATTGGAAGTCTTCATGTACGGCGACACCTACATGCCCGTCTTGCCGGACGCTCACATCCTGCCGGTCCTCACGGAGAAGCAAAAACAAATCTGGAACGGCATCCCCAAACAGCAAAACCAATTCTGGGGCTGGGCCGGCATGGGCTTCGTTCAAGGAGTCGTCGAAGTCGAGGACGCATTGGCCGAACCGGCAGTCCAAGCGGACGTGCAAATTAAGGTTGAAGCCCAAGAGAAGAAGGACGTCCCCGAGAAAAAGGAAGAGAAGCCGTGACCGCATGCTCTGTCGCATCGCTGGCGAGTCAGAGGAGAGTCGACTTCGCGTCTTGCAGCCGACATGTGCGGACCTCGTGTTGGCGATGGCTCGTCATCGTTGTGGTTGGCCTATCCGCCGGACTGATCGTGGTGACTCGCGGACACGCAGACGAAGAGGACGAGGAAGTTGCGTTGAACGCCGGCGAGCGGCAAATCGTTTTCACGGAACAACAGTTCGATCAAATGGTGTTTGGCGCACAAGCAGCGCGCGGGTTTCAAGCGGTTCAGGTCGTTCAGGGGCGAAAAGGGAATCAGCCAATCATCGTCTCTGCGCAACCTGCGGAGATGGATTTTCAGAAGCGGATGAGTGCCGCAGTGGCCATCGAGATTCAAGCGATCGATGGCCGTGTGTCGCTGACGGAGGCTCAAAAGAAGAAGCTGAAGCTGGCCGCACGCGGTGACATCGCCGAGCTTGTCGATCTTGTGGCGGAACTGCGTCCCAAGCTGACCTCGAAGCCGCTGAGCCGGTGGGAGTACAGCGTGCTGATGCAGCAGTTGCAGCCGCTGCGGCCGATTCAGCAGTTTGGCATCATCAGTGAAGACTCGTTGTTTCGGAAAACGCTGCGAGGCATTTTGACCGACCAACAACGAGTTCGCTGGCAGGCGTTCGAACGCGAACGGAAAAAGGGAATCATTGAGGCCGCGCTGCAAATTTCTGAACGAACCGACCTTGGACTGAAGCTGCGAGGCGAAGTACGAAATGATTTCATCGAACTGGTTTTGGATCATGGCCAACTGCCTCAATCCGTTGGTCCTTATGGTCAGTGGATTGTATTTCTCGAAGCCAACCTGCTGCGTGATCGAGTGAAGCTGCTGCTGAACGACGACGAATGGAAACGATTTGAATGGCAGGTTGGCCAATCCAAGCGATATGTGCCAACGCTCGAAACTTATGGGATATGGACTGCACGCCGGGCCAAAGAAGATGACGACGAAGCCTCAGCAGAGCCGGCGAGGGACCGACGATGAGCTTCGTTCGGCAATTCGAAATCGTTGTGGCACACGCGGCCCACGTGTGGCCAATCGCGAGGCTCGTGGCTGTGGCCGGGCTCTGCCTGTCGATGGTCCCGATGGTTCTGGCGGATGCTGATGAAGAAGCCGCTCCTGCGGCACCGGCTGCCCGTGGAGTGCGGCAGATTGTGATCGACGACAAGTTCTTCGATCAGTTGGTGTTTGGCGGCAGTGTTCGTCAACCGGACGTGGTCGCGAACGGATCCGATGAAGTGGCCGCGAGTTCAAAACCGACGACCGATGGATTTCGGTTGCTGATGGAAAGAAGGGTGGCCGCCGAGTTGCGGTGGTTGGACTCGCGCTTGTCGCTGACGGAGGCTCAGAAGAAAAAACTGCAACTGGCCGCGCGAGGCGACATTGTCCAGCACATCAGCCGTGCGGAAGAGTTGCGTCCCAAGGTGACGTCGCAAGCAATGACTCCCGAGCAGTGGCGAACCTTGCAGGAGCAATTGCAGCCGCTGCGGCATGCACTTCAGGTCGAGATGACCGGTGAGACTTCGTTGTTTCGGAAAACACTTCGCAAGGTGCTGACCGACGAGCAGCGAGTTCGATTCGAGGTGCTCGAACGTGAGCGGCAAGCGGCGATCATTGAATCAGCGTTGCGAAAAACCGAGCGCGTTCCGAACGGCATGAAGCTGACCAGTGAGACTCGGCAGAAGTTTGCCGAGCTGGTTTTGGATCATGGCCGCATTCCGCAGAACGTCGGCCCTTATGGGCAATTCATCGTGTTGCTCGCAGCCAGCCAACTTCGCGACCGGGTGAAGCCGTTGTTGACGCCAGCCGAGTGGGAACAGTTTGAATGGCAAGTCGGTCTCGCCAAGCGATACGCGGCGGAGATCGAGAGTTCCGGACATTGGACACCTTCCCGACTCAACGACGATGATGATGCAACCGCAGACTCGAAGAAGGACTGACGATGAGCCAGTTTCGAAGATTTGGATTCCTTGTGGCGTACACCACGATCGCGGGCAGCTTTGTTTTGGCGATCTCGTTGATGCTCAATGTGGCTGCGTCCGCGAATGCTCAGGACGAGGACGATGAGCCAGCGCTGCCGGCAGGGCAAATCCAAGTTCAGAACTTCGAGATTCAAGAGAACCAATTCGACTCGTGGATTTTTCAGAACTTCCCGACGGCTGCGCAGGCTCGGAAGCGGTTGGATGAGATGCTGACGTTGCGGATCGACGACGTGGATCGCGCGTGTCAGCTTTCCGAGGCTCAGAAAAAGAAGCTGCAACTGGCGGCGCGCGGCGACGTCGTCCACTTCTTTGAGAAAGTCGAAGTGGTCCGCAAGAAGTTTTTGCTCGTCCGCAAGGACCAGCAGAAGTTCAACGAGATTTGGCAGGACATCTCGCCGCTACAAATGCAGTTTCAGGCGGGACTGTTCGGCGACGATTCGTTCTATCACAAGACGCTGCGGAACATGCTCAAAGGGGAGCAGCTCTCGAAGTTTTCCGTTGTCGATGGAGAGCGGCGAAAGTTTCAGTACCGGGCCAAGGTCGAACTGGTCGTGGCGATGCTCGAAAATGCGTTGCCGATGCGCGACGAGCAGCGGCAGAAGTTCATCACGCTGGTCGTCGAAGAAACGAAACCGCCGCGCAGCTTCGCTCAGCAACAGGACTACTACATTGTGATGTGGAACATCTCGAAGATCCCGGAGAAGTCGATCAAGCCGCTGTTCACGGACGCGGAGTGGAAAGTGCTCAACCGACAGTTCGCTCAAGTGCGCGGACTGGAACAATGGCTGAAGCAAAGCGGGGCTCTGGCGAAAGAGGAGACGGACGAATGACCAATTTCCAAATTTCAATGTCCAAGGAAATCCCAATTCTCAAAATCCAAAACAGGATTGGTCGTTGGTTAGTGGTTATTGGTCATTGGTCATTGGGATTTAGACATTCCTTGGTCATTGGGATTTGGATCTTGGGATTTGCCGCTTCGGTCTTTGGATTTGCCGCGAACGCTGCGGCTCAGCCTCCCAACGCTCGTATCGGCGAGGTCGTGCCGCGCGATGTGCGCGAGATGTACGAACGGGGATTGCAGTATCTCGCGACGACACAATCCGAGAACGGTGACTGGACCGGTGGCGGTGGCGAGCAAGGGCCGGGGGTCACTGGGATGTGTCTGATGGTGTTGCTGGCGTCGGGCGAAGACCCGAACTTTGGTCTGTACAGCAATCATGTGCGGAAGGCGTGCCGCAACATCATTTCTCAGCAGAACGCGAGCACCGGAATTCTCGGCAGCAGCATGTATCACCACGGCTTCGGCATGTTGGGTTTGGCCGAGGCTTATGGTGCGGTGGATGATCGACATCTCTGGCCGGACAGCGTCGCGAAGGATCAACGGCGTTCCATCGGAGCCTCACTGGAGTTGGCGGTGCGCGCGGCGATCACTTCGCAGAAGAAGAATCCGACCGGAGCATGGCGGTACTCGCCCGATTCGACTGACGCCGACACGTCGGTTAGCGGTGCGGTGCTGGTCGGGTTGCTCGCGTCTCGTAATGCGGGGATCGAAGTCCCCGATGAAGTCGTCGACAAGGCAATCTCGTACTACACGAAGATGACGGCCCCGTCGGGACAGGTCGCGTACGCCGGCGGTATCGGCGGGTTCGATGAATCGCTGGCCCGCATCTCGATCGGGACGCTCGTGTATGCGATCGCTCGGCGGAAAGACTTGCCGCAGTACAAGGCGACGCTCGGTTATCTGGTCAACAAATGGGAATTCACTGGGCCATCCGGATTCGGTTGGATGGAGTATCAACGCTACTACCAAGCTCAGGCGTTGTTCCAAGGGGACGTCGATGTCTGGGAGAAGTGGAACAAGCTACTGATTCGGCAATTCAAAGCCCAACAACTTCCCGATGGCAGCTTCAAAGGCCAGTTCGGTCCGGCGACTTCGACGTCGCTGTCGCTGCTGGCGATCGCGCTGAATTACCGGTTCCTGCCGATCTATGAAAGGTAGGGCAGTTTCAACGCAAAGACGCAGAGGTGCAAAGGTGCAAAGAGCGGAACATGACTGAGAACGAGATTAGCAAAGCCATTGTTGATGGGGCGATCGAAGCGCATCGCGTGCTGGGTGGACCGGGATTGCTGGAGGGGGTTTACGAGGAGGCATTGGCTTGGGAGTTGACGGCGCGCGGGTTGTTCGTTGAACGTCAACAAGAAGTTCCAATTCGATACAAGGGCCATACGCTTGGGTATCCGTTGAAGTTCGACCTGCGAGTCAATGGCTTGGTGCTTATCGAGTGCAAAGCCACCACCGAATACAACGCGATCTTTGAAGTGCAGCTTTTGACCTACCTGAGACTGTTGGATCTTCGTTTGGGCTTGGTCATCAACTTTGGTGAGAAGTTGGTGAAGGACGGCATACATCGAGTCGTGAATCGTTTTGTCGAGCAGTGAATCGGATTTTGTTAACGCGAAGACGCAGAGATGCAAAGAGCACAATATGACTGACATCAAATCCAGCAAATCAATCGACCGTGAGTCCCAATCTCCCGGTCGTTCACGCTCCCCCTTTGCGTCTTTGCGTCTTTGCGTTGAAACTGCTTTTGCTTTGGCATTGAGCATCGCGACTGTGTACGGCGAGGACAGCGCTGTCCTGCATTTGACCAACGGAGGCTTTGTGCCGGGTGAGTTGAAAGGGTCGGAGCAGCCGAGCGTCTTGCGTTGGCAATCGGGTCGGTTCACTCGGCCGTTTGAGTTTTCGATGGCTGGGGTTTCCGCAGTGCAGTACGTGGTTCCCTCGAAGCTGCCGAAGCCGACGGGGGAGTATTGCCTGGAACTCGCGGCGGGAGACGTCCTCTTTGGCGAACTGCTCGGTCTCACGGACGACGTCGCGGAAGTTGAGGTCGCGCGGTTCGGGAAATTGCACGTCAAGCGGGATCAGATTCGGCGGATGTATCGTTGGAGCAGCGGTGCGGATCTGATTTATCTCGGACCCAACGGATTGACTGAATGGAAAGAGACCGGGACGAACAAGCTCTGGCGTGACGAAGGCGGGCAGCCTCTGACCGATCAAGACGGAGCCAACATTCGCGGTGACTTCCACATCCCGGCTCAGGCGATCATCGAGTTTGAACTTGCGTGGAAGACCAAGCCCGATTTCGTGTTCGCGCTGGGAGTCAGTGACTCGGACGATGACACCATCTTCAAGCGAGCGTTCCGCTTTGAAGTTTGGGACAACGAATTGGTCGTCCGCTGCGAACTGGGGCGCGAGGCGGATGTCGATTCCGTTCAAGAAGCGACGGCTGGAGCAGGTCGAGCACACTTTCTGGCATATCTCGATCAAGAGAAAGGGAAGCTGTTGGTTTATTCGCCCAGCGGTGTGCAGCGAGGACAAATCAATGTCACGCCGCGCAAGCCGCAGGTGAATTCCGGCCTGCGACTGACGAACAAACGGGGCGACGTCCGATTGGAGCGTTTGCGAATCAGTCGTTGGGACGGAGTTCCGCCGCGCGAAGTGCAGGCCAACAAGTCCCGCTTGCATCGAGCCGACGGCTCCGTTGTGTACGGTCAACTTTCCGCGTTCGATCCCGAAGCCAAGCAGTTCACCGTGCGTGACGGCGACAATGAAACGAAAGTCGCGGCCAATCAGATCGCCAGCGTGTTTCTGTCGCCGCCGGAAGAAGATGCCACGCGCGCGTTCCGAGCGTTCTATCTCGACGGCACGCGGCTCAGCGGCGATTTGATGAGCGTCGGCGACGATCATCTGCAACTGACAAGCCCCGCCATCCGAGAACCGTTGCGCTTGCCTCTGTCGGAGATTCGTTCGCTGTCCGTATTGAAGCACGAGGACTCAGCGGCGACTGCGACGGTCGAAGGCCGGACGGGCCGCTTGGAGTTGCCCGGACTGAAACTGCACGGCCGATTAACGGCCGGACGCGAATTGCCGGACGCGAGCTGTCTTGTGTGGCATCCCGACTTCAGTGCCAACGCCAGCCCGCTGCGTCCGGGAGTGGCTGGCCGTATTGTCTATCGCGATCCGCCACCACCGAAGCCCAAGGTCGTTGCTCAACCGCAGGTGGTCCAGCCGCAACCGGTGGGCTTCGCTGATGCGTTTCTGAAAGCGCTCGCGGGCGGTCCGAATGCCGCCGCTCCGCAGGTCGTCGGAGGCAAACGGACGATGCACCTCCGCAGCGGTGACACGATCCCGTGTGAAGTGACGAAGATCACCGAGGAAGGGATCAACTTCAAGACGTCACTTTCCGATGCGACGTTCGTTCCGCATGACAAAGTCAAAGCGGTCGAGCTGTCGGTGGTCGATGGCCCACCGAAGCTCAACAAGACGAAGCGCGAGCGGCTGTTGACGCTGCCTCGCCTGCAACGCGATTCGCCACCGACGCAATTGATCCGCTCGAAGAACGGCGATTTCCTGCGCGGCCGAATCATCGACATGGACGATCAAGAACTGCGGCTCGAAGTCCGTATCGAGACGAAGAAGATTCCGCGCGATCGCATCTCGCAGATCATTTGGTTTCATCCCGATGAACTCACTGAGACCGCGAACGCATCTGCATCTAGCGAGCCGGGCGGCGTCAGCCCCCGGACAGATTCGTCGCCAGAAACACCGAACAGTCGAGGGCCTGACGGCACCCCGCTCGCCGAGAGCAAAGGCGGGGCGACTCGCGTGCAGGCTATGCGGAGCGACGGGATCCGGCTGACGTTCGTCCCCGATCAATTCGCGGACAAAGCTCTGTCCGGCAAGAGCGATGTGCTCGGCAATTGCCGAGCGGAAGTCGATCAAGTCGATCAATTCCTGATCGGTGCCGAGATTGAAAAGTCGGCGGCGGAGTTGGCCTATCACCGTTGGCGATTGCATCACGCGATCCAACCGAAGATTGCGATGGACCTCGACGGGAATGATGGGGGCGAGCGAAAACCGGGCATCGAATCGGCGCTGGTCGGCAAGCCGGCTCCGGATTTCAATTTGGAATTGCTGGGGAGCGGCGGCAAGACATTTCATCTCGCCGAACAGAAGGGCAAAGTTGTGATCCTCGATTTCTGGGCGACGTGGTGTGGGCCGTGCCTGCAAACGATGCCGCTGGTCGAGAAGGTCGCTCACGAGTTCGAGGCGGAAGGCGTGCAACTGATCGCCGTCAATTTGGAAGAGCCAGCCAAGCAGATCACTTCGACGCTGGAACGTCACAAGCTCCAAGTCACCGTCGCAATGGACATCGACGGCGTGGCTGCGACGAAGTATCAAGCGACTGCGATCCCGCAAACGGTCATCATTGACCGCGAGGGCAAAGTCGCTCGGTTGTTCGTCGGCGGGGGACCGAAGCTCGCCGATCAATTGCGTGAGGCGCTGCGCGAAGTGCTGACCGGTCAGGGTCAGCCCGCCAAGTCAGAGTGAGTCGCGGGCAGTGGCTCACGAGCGTTCGGTGCAGAGGCTGCCAAGCACGGAGACGACAGGCGTCGTCATAAACTGCGGGGCACGCGGCGTTGTCTCGCGAGTGTCGATCATCGTCGATTGCCCGGTGGACAACGCCGTACCGACAGAACGAACCGTCGACGGCGGGACCGCCACGGGGTCTCGTCCGGCCAGATGGCACAGTACGTTGCATCGCGAGAGGCGGCCGAGCAATCGGCCATCGCGGCAGACGTAAGCGCGCGAGCAATTGCCGTCACGAAAAAACGGAATGACTTGCTCGACGAAGATGTCGGCGGACAGCACCGTCACCGCGCGGCTGATCAATGAACCGACTTGCTGGTCAACCAGCCGTCCATTGAAGTTCAGGTGAGACTTCAGCAGATCGAAGTCGGTGACGATTCCCTCGAAGCGATCTTGGCCATCCACGACGCACAGCTCAGTCGCATCGGATTCGACCAGCAGGATCAATGCTTCCTCAAGCGGCATGTGCGCGGTCACGGTGACGAAGTCGACCGACATCAAATTCGCGATGGTCTTCCGCATGGCGAGGCTCCTGCACGAAGGGAATCGGCAGGCGCAGCGAGCGTCGCACAATGGCCGCGAAACTTTTCCGGCGGAAACGATTGCGCCGATCGGGTCGATCGTGCTTGCAGGTTGATCGAACGTGTTGCGGACAAAGGCGAATGACACGCGGGCCGCGTGTCTCGACAGGCTACGGCATGTCGCGCCAGTAGAGGACTCGCCAGCGATAGCCGGACGGATCGCTCGTGGATGTGATCAGATTCGACGGCGGTACGTAGCTGCGAAACAGCGGCGGGCTGTCCCGAAACTTCACGCCAATCTGCGGGCGTACATGAATGACGGGTTCCAGCGGCAGGCCGGCTGTTTCCCAGGGACTCCCCCAATCGGCGTAGTTCGCGGGGTCCGCGACCCAAGTGACGAACGGTGTGATCGGTAGGTTGTTGTTCGCCTGGATCTGCGAGATGAACTGCCAAATCGAATACTGGTTATTCCACAAGCCAGTGCTGAGCTTCCACGAACTCGACACCGAGAAGGTGACGCGAGTCGCCATCAATGGCCCGCGCAGATCAAAAGCGTTCACGCGCTGTCGGCGGATGCGGAAGGTGGTGGGACTCAATCGCGTCGCTTCCCCAAGGATCGTGAGCCGATGATTCGTGACATCGACGCCGACGATCGTGAACCAGTTGCCGCTGTTGCCCTCGGCCAGCCAAATCGCGTGAGTCCCGTCGCTGAGGACTCCCGTCAGGCTGGTGGTCGCGGGAAGTTGGACTTGGCTGTACGGCTGCCGGATCGGCGCGCTCGTGGCTTGCGAGCCGCTGAGATTGATGTCGTTTCCCGACACGAAATCGTAGTTCCCGTCCGTGCCAGTTAAGGTGCTCGTCAACAACACCGCTCCGTCGATCGACGCGCGCGGCGTGGAGGACAAGACCATGCTTTGAGCCACGATCGCCGGCGCTCGCGGAAACAAGTCGGAGCTGGAAACCAGTGTGCCACCGGACGAGTCGCGCCAATTCACGCTGCCGAGGCTGATGTTGTTGCCGTTGATCGTGACTTGGCCCGAGCAAACCAACGTCCCTTGCACGACGGTGTTGCTGCCGATCGTCAAATTTCCTTGGTAGTAGAACACACCCAGCGGATTGAGTTGCGACGGACGGAGCACGATGTTCGTCAGCGTCGAGTTGCTCAGCGTCGTGGCGTTGTACGTGAAGCCTCCTTGATAGAGCTGGTACGTTTTCCAATTCGCGAACGTGATGGAGGGGGGAGCCGGAGTGCTGGTTGCACCGATCCTCGAAACTCTAAGAGCCGCCAGATCGGTCGTCTCCGCAGCCGTCAAGCTGCTGAGTGTGGTGATCGGACCGCCGAAGGGATGCGGATGCAACAGAGAGACCGTGCCGCCACTGGTTGTCGAGTAGACGGTTCCGGTCGATGTCATGAAGTCGGAGCGTGTCGCCGACTTCCACTTGGGCCCGTTGAAGATGCTCACACCCTGAGTCAGCCAGCTTGCTCCATCGATGCGCTGTCCCGGTTGCAGCGTGAGTGACTGATTGCTGTTGCTCCCCGTCGAAGCGAAGAGCGCGTAGTTTTGGATCGTGTCGTAGCCGCCGTTGCTGGCGAGCACATCGGTCGCTTGTGAGATGTCCGGTGCCAGAATCGTCCGGCCGGGGACTCGCGGTTGAAGCTCGACTCCGACCTCAACCGTCTCGGTCACGAAGTCGAGCACATCGGTGGCTGACTGCCACTTGCCGGTGGATCGGATCAGCAATTGAAATGCCTGCCGAGTGGCTGTCGCCGCCGTGTCCGCACTGCTCGTCGACAGTCCGGTTGACGAGGTGTTGAAGAACGCCGAACTGCTGCTCAGCGCGGTTTGTCCTTGTCCCGTCGGGTAGGCCGACGGCGAGGTCTGGCCGTCGATCGTTAGGAGCGTGACCGAGTAGGACGTGCTCCCCAAGTTGTCGGTGCTGAGTGTTCCCGAGAGCGGAGTCGCAACGCCGCTCCACGAAGAAGACTGCAACTGATTGAGCGCGATCGCCGCGCCGGACGCGGCCGCTTGCCGAGCCGACTCCCGCCGATTCACATTCTGCCGCACTTGCACGCCGCGCGACTGCGAACTGAGTGAGGCATACGCCAACACCATCGTCATGCTGATGGCGATCATCACGATCACCAACGACATGCCGCGCCGGCGACGAACGTCAGTCGAGGTCAGTTTGTATTGCATGAAGTCTTCCTAACGCGGTGAAGCCACAACCAAATTGGCGAGCCAGGTGGCGTCAGCCCAATGACAATGACTTGAGCTCCTCAGCCGGAACGCGCTAGCGTCCG
>JAYVQJ010000124.1:0-11362 GCA_043777235.1 Planctomycetia bacterium | reverse complement strand
ATCGTTCCGCCGCTCCCGTGGTCGTTCGACATCTCGGACAAGCAAGTCCCCGTCACTTGGATCGGAGCACGCAATCGCCATCAGGTTCGCGAACTGGACGGCAACCCGGCGCTCGTGAAGATCACAACCCTTCCACGAGGAACTCGCAGCCAACTCTGGATGGGGCAGCCGAGCCTCCACGACTACACGATCCAAGCGGACATCAAGACGTCGATCAAGGACGGCAAGATCCCCGATGTCGGACTCGTCAACCAACGCTACACGCTGGCGTTGATGGGAGCACATCAGCAGTTGCAAATTCGCTCGTGGGCGGCGCGACTGGAGCTGCGGTTCGCCAAGTCTCTGAAGTTCCCGTGGGAAGCGAACAAGTGGTACACGCTCAAATTCCAATCCGAGAACAAAGACGGCCGCGCGATCCTGCGTGGCAAAGTCTGGCTGAAGGGAACCGACGAGCCGACAGACTGGACCATCGAAGCCGCCGATCTGACTCCCAACACGATCGGCAGCCCCGGTCTGTTCGGCAACGCCAGCGACGCGGAAATTTTTATCGACAACATTTCGGTCGTACCGAACAAGTAATTCAGATGAACCCTGCCTCACAAAGCAGAAGGATGGATCATGAAATCATTTTTGAATCTCACTGCCGTTGTGATTGTCAGCGCGGCATTGATTGGTTGTAGCGAAAGCGCTCCGCCGCCCGCTTCGCCGCCGACGATTAGCCTGGGCGACAGCTCCACGGCCGCCGAAGCTCCGGCTGGCAACACCGAGCCGGAGGCCAAGAAGGAAGACGCGGAACAGCCGAAGTCCGATGACAAACCCAAGGACGACGGTGCCGCCAAAACGGAAACTCCGAAGGCCGGCGACAGCGAAGTCGCGCTCGCCGCCGCCGCTGCTCCGAAGTCCGACGGCAAGTTTGATCCGACAGCGGAAACGCTGAAGATCATCAAGACTATGAAGGTCAAGCCGGGTGACTGGCCGCAATGGGGCGGCAGCTACTTCCGCAACAACGTCCCCGAAGGCAAGGGGATCGCCACCGAATGGAATGTCGAGGAAGGGACCAATATCAAATGGTCCGCAAAGCTCGGTTCAGAAACCTACGGCAATCCTGTCATTGCCAACGGGAAGGTCTACGTCGGAACCAACAACGGCTCCGGCTACATGAAGCGGTATCCGAGTAGAGTCGATCTCGGCTGTTTGCTCTGCTTCGACGAAGAGACTGGCGAGTTTCTCTGGCAGCACTCCAGCGAGAAGCTGCCAACCGGCCGTGTGCATGACTGGCCGAACCAAGGCATTTGCGCGGCCCCGATGGTCATCGGCGACCGCGTTTGGTTCGTCACCAGCCGTGGTGAGGTGATCTGCCTGGATTCCGAAGGCTTCCACGACGGTGAGAACGACGGCCCTTTCACTGCCGAGAAGCCAGACAAGCCGGACGTCGTTTGGGATGAGAAACATGAAGCGGACGTCGTCTGGAAGTTCGACATGATGAGCAAGCTCGGCGTGTCGCAGCACAACATGTGCTCGTGCAGTGTCACGTTTGCCGGCGACATGTTGTTCGTCCTCACGGCCAACGGCGTAGACGATGCTCACGCCAGCATTCCGCAACCGACCGCTCCCAGTTTCTTCGCCATGAATATGCACACCGGCGAAGTTCTGTGGACCGATAATTCGCCCGGCGAAAACGTACTGCACGGCCAATGGAGCTCACCCGGATACGGTGTCTTCGGTGGCCAAGCGCAAGTCCTGTTTCCCGGTGGCGACGGATGGCTGTACTCATTCGATCCGAAGGGAGACAACGGCAAATCGAAACTGCTGTGGAAGTTCGACTGCAATCCCAAGGCTGCTCACTACTCGTTGACCGGACGTTCGACTCGCAATCACTTGATCGCCACCCCGGTTGTGTTTGACGGCTTGGTCTACATCGCGGTCGGCGAAGATCCCGAACACGGCGAAGGAATCGGCCATCTGTGGTGCATCGATCCGAACAAACGAGGTGACGTTAGTGCGACTCAAGTCTTCAACCCCGATCATGACGGCGGCAAGACGCCGATCCCGCACAAGCGGCTCAAGGCGTTCGAGGAAGACAAAGGGGACGTCGAAAAGCCCAACCCAAATTCGGCTGCCGTGTGGCACTACATGGGCAACGACCCGCCGAAGAAGTTCGAGTCTACGATGCACCGCACCTGCGGCACCGTCGCGATCAAGAACGATCTGCTGTTCATTGCCGACTTCAGCGGCCTGTTTCACTGCCTCGATCTGAAGACCGGCAAAGCTCATTGGACCTACGACATGCTGGCCGCCTCGTGGGCCTCGCCACTGATCGTCGAGGACCACGTCTACATCGCCGACGAAGATGGCGATGTCACCATCTTCGAGTTGTCCAAGGAAAAGAAAATCATCAGCAAGGAACACAACGGTGAACCGGGACCAATCAGTATGTCGACAGCCGTCTTGACGACTCCGGTCGTTGCCAACGACATGTTGTTCATCGCGAACCGCAATCAACTCTTCTGCATCAAGCCGGGCACGAAGAGCAAAGTCGAGAAGCCGATGCCGGTCTCGGCCGAGTCTGATTAAACTTCGCGAAAGTCCTTCCTTTGCAGCCCGACTGCTCGCTCGCAGCCGGGCTGCTTTGTTTCGTGCGTAATACTTCTTCAACCTTCTGCACCGCCGCTCGACGGTGCGGTGCAACATCTCCTTCGGAATCGAATGCCACTTCAACCCACTGATCTCATCGAAGTCCGCCGCTCTCAAGGTCGAGGCCGCGGCGTGTTTGCTCGAAAATTCATCCCCTCCGGAACCGTCATCGAACGAGTCCCCATGCTGGTCTTTTCCGGCAAAGAGATTCAGATCGACGGCCAGCCGACGACGCTCTACCACTATTGCTTCGAGTGGGGCAAAGACACCGTCGCGCTCGCGCTGGGCTACGGTTCGATCTACAACCATTCGTACGCGCCGAACGCCCGCTACGACGACATCGCTCAGCGGACGAAGATTTACAGCGCCATCCAAGACATCCAGCCCGGCGAGGAAATCACCATCAACTACAACGGCGACCCCGATGATGACTCGCCGATGGAGTTCAACGTGTTGTAAGCTGCCGCCACGCGATGACTGCTGGACGCACCCTGAGAGGGCGATGACTCATGCTGACCTACAAAGCGATGTTCAAGTTCGTCGATGGTGGAGTCCATGCCGAGGTTCTGGATTTTCCCGGAGCCATCACCTGCGGCCAGAACCTGGAAGAGGCACGCCGCCTGTTGTCCGGTGCATTGGTCGATATCGCCGAGACACAGTGGCTTCAGGGAAGAGTGTTGCCGACTCCTAATCCGAATGTGACGGATTCCGAAGCCGATCTCGAAGAACCGATCCATCTGTTATTGAATGCCTCGTCACGCGTCACGCTGTTCGCCGAAGCGGTCACAGCATGAAGCGCAAAGACCTTTTGAAACACTTGCGAAAGCACGGTTGTCAGTTTGTTCGCGAAGGTGGCGAGCACTCCACTTGGGAGAACCCCGCCATTGGCAAACAGACGGCGATCCCACGCCATCGCGAAGTTCTCGATTTCACGGCTCGACGGATTTGCCAGCAGTTGGAGATTCCTACGCTTTGATTTTGTACGGAAGGAACACCATGCAAGTCGCTCACTTTGCCGCAACGAATCTCTCCAATCGGCGACGGCTTCTCGCGCGCTGCGGTGGTGGAGCCGGGATGCTCGGCCTGGCCGCTTTGCTTGCCAACGAAGGCTTGCTGAGTTCGTCCGCGTCCGCGGCAGGAGCAGTCTCTGATCGAAAACTGAATCCGCTCGCTCCCGCGCAGCCGCATTTCACGGCGCGAGCAAAGTCCGTGATTTGGCTCTTCATGAACGGTGGTCCGAGCCAAGTCGATACGTGGAACTACCGGCCGTCGCTCGCCAAACTCGACGGCAAAGAACTCGAAGGCTTCGACAAGAACACCGGCTTCTTCACCGCTCAAGTCGGGCCGCTGATGAAGTCGCCGTTTCAATGGGCGCAACACGGCGAAAGCGGTGCTTGGGTCAGCGAGATTTTCCCAAACTTGTCGAAACACGTCGACAAGATGGCGTTCATCCACTCGTGCTGGACCGAGTCGAACAATCACAGCCCGGCCCTATTCATGATCAACTCCGGCATGCCGCGCATGGGCTTCCCCTGCGTCGGTTCCTGGGTGACCTACGGGTTGGGTTCCGAGAGCCAGAACCTCCCCGCCTTTGTCGTGATGTCCGACCCACTCGGCCGAGGCTTACCAAAAGGCTACTCGCAAAACTGGGGAGCCGGCTTCCTGCCGAGCGTCTTCCAAGGAACATGGCTCAAGCCGCAAGGCGAACCGATCGACAACCTCAAACGTCCGGCCGAGATGACCGATCCACAGCAGCGAGCACAACTCGACTTGCTCGCGCGACTCAATCGTCAACAGTTGCAGGCCAAGCCGGAAGAGTTGGAACTCGCCGCGCGAATCGAAAGTTTTGAACTCGCCTACCGGATGCAATCCGCGGCCCCGGAAGCACTCGCCATCGAACAAGAACCGGACCACATTCAGAAGCAGTACGGCCTCGACAACAAGAAGTGCGAGCACTTCGCCAAGCAATGCCTGATTGCTCGGCGGATGGTCGAGCGCGGCGTTCGCTTCGTCCAAATCTATTCCGGTGGCATGGAAAACGAACGAAGTTGGGACGGTCACGCCAACATCGCTCAGAACCACACAGGCTTTGCCCAAGAGACCGATCAACCCATCGCCGCACTCTTGGAGGATCTTGCTCAGCGCGGATTGCTCAACGACACGCTCGTCGTCTGGGGCGGTGAATTCGGCCGCCTACCGATCGTCCAAAAGGGAGGGACCGGCCGCGATCACAATCCGCACGCCTTCACCTATTGGTTCGCGGGTGGCGGCGTGAAAGGTGGCACGAGCTACGGCGAGACCGACGACGTCGGCTTCAAAGCCGCGATCGACAAGGTCCACGTCAACGACCTGCACGCCACGGTCCTGCACCTGCTCGGACTGGACCACAAGAAGCTGACCTACCGCTACAACGGCCGCGACTTCCGTTTGACGGACGTCGCCGGTGAAGTCGTTACCGGAATTCTGGCATAAAAGAAACCAGCCCGACGCGCCAGCGAGGGATCGAAAATTCTCGATCCCTCGCTGGCGCATCGGGCTGGCGTGCTTTTGCAAATACGCAACTATTCGTTGCGGAGCGACATGGTCATGTCGCCCAGTTTTTGGCGGATTTCGTTGAGCGACGTCACGCCGAAGTTGCGAACCGTCAGCAGTTCGTCGGCGGACTTCGAGACCAACTCGCCCAACGTCGTGATACCCAGTCGCGAGAGGCACTTTCGCGAACGCACGGTGAGATTGAGGTCGGCGACCGTCAACTCCATCTTCGCTCGGACTTCTGGAGCGAGATCCTCTCGCACGAGCGTGATGGCGGCCGGCTTCGCGGCACCGAGCGACTGGCCAACGACCAATCCCCTGGAGGACATCATGTCGCGAACTTCCTTCAGCGAGGTCTCGCCGAAGTTCTTGTTCGAGAGCAATTCCGCCTCGGTCACGCGGGTCAGATCGCCGAGCGTGTGAATGCCGGCGCGATCGAGACAGTTGCGGCTGCGAGCCGACAACTCGAAATCCGAAATCGGAACGGTCAGGACCGCTTCCAGTTCACGATTGCGGCGGGCGGTATCTTCGTCGAAGAACATGTCGCCGGCGGCTTCGGTGTCTTTGAGGTACAGCCGAGCTCGTTCGTTGGCCGGATCGAATTCCAACGCGCGGCGAAAACAGAAAGCGGCGGCCGGGTACATCTCCTGGTCTTCGTACATCAGGCCCAGGTTGATGAGGGCACCCATGAAGAACGGAGGACGTGACAACGCTCGCTCGAACAGCTTGATCGCGTCGTCATCGTTGCCCAGTTGATTGTTCAAGTTGGCGAGGCGAAACAGCGCACCGGTGTGATGCGGGTCCATATCGACGGCACGCTCGAAGTACTCGATCGCGCCAAACGTGTCGCTCCGCTCAGCCAGGATGCAGCCCATTTGGAACGAGTACTCGGCGCGAGTCGCACCTTGCCGAGCGGTGCTGCGAATGATCTGCTCGGCTTCTTCCAGACGACCGGCTTGTCGAATCGCACCCGCGCGAAGCAGTGTGCAATCGACGCCGTCCCAGCCGAGTTCACCGGCTTTTTGAAAATGTTCCGCCGCTTCATCAAATCGGCCCAGCGAGACCAACGACTGAGCCAGATAGAACGCTCCGGTCGCGTCGCCGGTCACCTTCGAGAGGTACTCGACGGCCTGAACGTGGCGAGCCATCAGGTAGCTGGCGATGCCCAGCGCCAAGTGGCTGCGCTTCGACGTTTCGCCGTCCTGAACTTGGTTGAGCAATTCGGCGAGCACCTGTCGGACGTCGCCGACTTGCGTTCCAGCGACGGCACCCCGGAGTTGCTTCACTTGCTCAGGACCGAACGGATTCGATTCGAGCAGGACTTGGCGAACGTCAATCAACGGTCGCGGAGCCAAAACATCTGCTCCGCGCTTCGGGTTGTTTGGCAAACCAGACATGAATGCTCACCAATGAAAAAAGTGGGCGAGGCGAAAAACAATCCTCTCCCACGGACCAAAGATCGGAACCAGATCATCACGCGAACGGGCCAGCCGTCGCGGTCATTCTTCCGGAACGTACGGCAACAACGCCATGAAGCGAGCACGCAGCACGGCTTCCTTGACCGCTCGCTGATACTTCGCACAACTCCCCGTGCGGCGACGCCCAATGATCGTGGACGTCCGGCTGACCATCAGGCGCAGCGTCTTCACGTCTTTATAATCCACGTAAATCGGCCGCGGTGGAGTATCGCAGCCTTCCGGGCAGAACCGGCAAACGAGCTTCTTTTTCAGGCGCGCTTTTTTCTTGCGCCGCTTTTTGATATCCGTCGTCGTCATCCTCGTCATCAATCGCACCTTTTCGGACCAAGTTCTCGCGAGAGTGTCCCAGAAAGAAGGGGCGGATTATTATGTCGCCCCATTCGACTTTCAACCCACCCGTCGAACTCGATTTAGTACCGGTTTCACCGTATGACGATGGTCGGACGACGGATCAAGTCAATCTCGCGAGTCCGTTCTGGAACACTGACGGATGGTTTCGCCTCGTAAGGACACGCCATGACGACCCAAGACTCGGCCACCGTCGTCCCGCTCCGGTTTCAGGCGTCCGCCATCGCCAGTCCGCCGAGCAACGACGCGTCGATCCTGATTTTCGGGGCTTCCGGAGATTTAACCGCTCGCAAGCTGATTCCCGCCGTCTTCATGCTCCAACGCAAGGAATACCTGCCGGCCAACGTGCCGATCATCGGCGTCGCTCGCCGTGAAAAGAGCCATGAATCGTTCCGGGCCGAGATGAAAGAGTCTCTGTCCAAACACATTCGTGGCGGAATCACCGACGCGGAATGGGACGCATTTTCGCGAAGATTGTTCTACGTCTGCTCGAATTTGGACGAAGGTGCCGACTTCGGCCCGCTCCGGGAATCGGTCGAGAAAATCGAGCAGCAACAAGGTGTCGCCGGCACGCGGGTCGTCTATCTCGCGACCGATCCGAAATTGTTTTTGCCATCCGTCGAGGCTCTCGGCCGAGCCGACATGATCCCGCCCGCCGATTCGCCTCGCCGTTTGCGAGTCGTCTTTGAAAAGCCATTCGGTCGCGATTTGACGTCGTCCCAGGAACTCAGCTATTCGCTTGGCAAACTGCTGCGCGAGGACCAAATCTTCCGAATTGACCATTATCTCGGCAAAGAAACGGTCCAGAACATCCTGCTGTTTCGCTGCGGTAACACGATTTTCGAACCGCTCTTGAACCGCAATCACGTCGATCATGTGCAGATCACGGTCGCCGAATCGCAGGGCATCGAGGCAGGTCGCGGCGGCTATTACGACAAAGCGGGGGCGCTGCGTGACGTCCTGCAAAATCATGTGCTGCAGTTGCTCTGCTTGATTGCGATGGAACCGCCCGCTCGGTTTGAAGCGGACGCGATCCGCGACGAGAAACTCAAAGTCTTGAAGGCACTCTCAACCAATGGTTCGCCGATCAGCGAGTGGGCAGTCCCCGGTCAGTACACCGCCGCCGAAATCGGCGGCAAGCCGGTGCCGGGATACTTGAACGAGGAACGGATCGCCGCCGATTCGCGCCGCGAGTCCTACGTCGCCATGCAAGTGCAAGTCGACAACTGGCGCTGGGCCGGAGTTCCGTTCTATCTCCGCACTGGCAAACGCTTCCCCGAACGAATCTCCGAAATCGCCATTCAATTCAAGCATCCGCCGATGCACTTGTTCCAAACGGTGGAATGTGTCGGCGACATGTGCCAGTTCGTCGGCGCGCAGTCGAATACCTTGGTCTTCCGCATTCAACCGAGCGAAGCAATTCTGTTGTCGATCTCCACAAAGCGGCCCGGAATGCAGTACCAACTGCATCCCGTGACGATGGACTTCCAGTTCGAGAAAGCCTTCGGTGGCGGCGAATTGCCCGAAGCCTACGAACGGCTGCTGCTCGACGTGTTGCGCGGCGACTCGACTTTGTTCACGCGCAGCGACGAACTCGAAGAGGCTTGGAAGTTCGTGACGCCGGTTCTCGACTATTGGGAATCGGAAAAAATCCGCCCTGAACCGTATGCCGCCGGAACATGGGGACCGGCGAAAGCCGATCAACTGCTTGCGGCCAGTCACCGACGCTGGCGGAAGCCGACCGCCAGCGATGTTCCGAAACACTGAGGCTACGCCGCGTGCGAAGCTGGACGCAGATCGGCCTCTTCTCGGTCGCACAACTTCTGGCCCCGGGCTTCGAGTTGCTCCCACGACAATCCGGCGCGATGGCAGATGTGCATCAAGTCCGCCGTAATCGCGACCAACGCTTCGTCAACGGGTGCTCCCGCCAATCCCTCGGCGATCCAGGTGTAGTGCTTTGAACGCAAGACTTGCTCGATGTGGCGCGACCAATCCGCGCGAGTGATGTCGGTCATGACTGGAACCCTTTTCTGAGATGAGGCGGAACGCCTGAGAATCCGGCCGCGAACGGGCCGCTGGAGTTGTGGGCCTGACGTTACCCTTGCCCGCTCGATTTGTCACGCACATTTTCGCCGCTATCGTTCCGCCACGAGGTCGGACCCGAATCGTGAGGACTCAGCATGTGCGGAATTGCCGGAGCAGCTTGGACCGCCGACGCTGTTCCGCTCTCCCCCGCGACGCTCGAACGGATGATTTCCGCCCTGAAACACCGCGGCCCGGACGATTCCGGGACGCATTGCAGTTCCACTGCTGCGTTGGGTTTCCGACGGCTCTCGATCATCGACTTGAGCACCGGTCATCAGCCGCTGGCCAGTGAAGACGAAACCGTTTGGATCATCTTCAACGGGGAAATCTACAACTACCGCGAGCTGCGATCGGACCTCGAATCGCGCGGCCATCGCTTCCGCACGAACACCGACACCGAGTGCATCGTTCATCTCTACGAAGAACTCGGTCCCGAATGTGTTGATCGCCTGCGCGGCATGTTCGCATTCGCAATCTGGGACGATCGCCGTAAGCGACTAATGCTTGCTCGCGATCGTGCCGGCAAGAAGCCGCTCTTCTATCGGCTCGATCGCGGACAACTCACCTTCGCCAGCGAACTGAAATCGTTGCTGCTCGTGCCCGGCGCTCCGCGCCGCTTGAATAAGCGAGCGATCGACTCGTACCTCTGCTACCAGTACGTCCCGCATCCTGATTGCATCCTGGAGGGCTATCACAAACTCCCGCCGGCGCACGTTGCAGTGTTCGAGAACGGCAATTTGAATGTCACCCGCTACTGGCAACCGCCGTATGAAAGTGGAGCACGTTTTCAACGTGCTCGATCCGACTCAGATCCGGGCACGTTGAAAACGTGCCCCACGACGGCGGCCGATTGGCAACGCGAACTTCGTCGCACGTTGACCGAAGCAGTCCGTTTGCGGATGCGCAGCGACGTGCCGCTCGGTGCGTTTCTCTCCGGCGGGATCGACTCGACGATCATCACTGGCTTGATGCAGGAGCAATCGGATCGGCCCGTGCATTCGTTTTCGATGGGCTTCCCGATCAAAGAATTCGACGAGCGGTCGTATGCTCGTGAGGCGGCGAAGCATCTCGGCACCGAGCATCACGAGATGGTCGTCGAGCCGAACGCGCTCGACATCCTGCCGAAGCTGATTTGGCATTACGACGAACCGTTCGCGGACAGCTCGGCGATCCCGACGATGCTGCTGGCCCAGATGACTCGGCAGCATGTCACGGTCGCGTTGTCGGGCGACGGCGGCGACGAACTGTTCGCGGGATACACGCGGTATCTGGCGGTGAAACTCGCGTCGCGGTTCGACAGGTTGCCTTCCCCGCTCAAGCGGCTCATCACGGCGAAGCTCTGGCAGCGGCTGCCGTCGGGAGCGGGACATCGTTCTCTGTTGCGTCGCGGCAAACGATTCCTCGCCGCACTCGGCGAAAGGCCGGAGAAGCGATATCTCCGCTGGGTCGGCATCTTCGAGGAATCACAGCGGCACGAGTTGTATCGGCCGGAGTTCGCCGCCGAACTCGGCGACTTCGACGCCGGCGACTTCTTGTTGCAAGCGTATGCCGAGTGTCCGTCGCGCGACTTCATCACGCGGACGACCTGTGCCGACGTGCTGACGTATGTGCCGTGTGACATCCTCACGAAAGTGGACATCGCCAGCATGGCCTACAGCCTCGAATGCCGCAGCCCGTTCCTCGATCAAGAGGTCATGGAACTCGCCGCGAAGATGCCGATCGAGTTGAAGCTGCAAGGCAATCAAGGGAAACAGATTTTGCTCGACACGTTTTCTGATTTGCTCCCGCCGTCAATCCAACGTCGAGGCAAGATGGGCTTCGGCGTCCCGCTCCCGAATTGGTTTCGCGGCGAGCTGCAACCGTTCCTGCGCGACGTCTTGTTCGACTCACGCACGCTCGCGCGGGGCTTCTTCGAGCCGTCGGCCGTGCAACGCTTGTTTGACGAGCACGTCCAAGGGAAGACCGATCACGCTCATCGCTTGTGGGCACTGCTCTGTCTGGAGCTGTGGCAGCGCATGTTTCTGGATTCCGCCGAGCCACCCGCGAGTTGCCCGTCGAGCTTGTGAGCAGAAATCGTCGCGATGAGCGTCGCACTCAAATCCGTGTCGATGTAAAACTCGACCACTTGCTGACGAGTGACAATGGCCGCTTGGTGAAATGGCAGACACGCAAGATTTAGGATCTTGTGCCGCAAGGCGTCGGGGTTCGAGTCCCCGAGCGGCCACTCGCAGCCCGTTGATTGAGCCGCAGGGCGCTAGCCCCGGTTGAACCGGACGCTAGCGCGT
>JAYVQJ010000123.1:0-11363 GCA_043777235.1 Planctomycetia bacterium | reverse complement strand
CGGGGCTACGATCCGTTCATCCGCGCCAGCTCGCGCAGGAAGTCGAGGGCCTCGTCAACTTCCATGACCTGCATCCCGCGGACTCGGCCGCCACGGTCGCATTTTTGAAGCAGCATCAATTCGTCGTAGTCGGGTGACTCGCGCAGCCGATGCCGCGCGCGGAAGCCGATTGTGCCGTCGGCGACGAGGTGCGCTTCCATGTGATGCTCGATGAACCAGGCAGTGCGCGGCGTGATGACGTCGCTCAGCGCGTCGAGTGCGGCGGCGACGTGGTCATCGGGATCGAGTCCTTTGCCGACGTCGTGCAGTAGCGCGGCCAGCAGGAACTCTTCGTCGTAGGGCAACTCGTCGCGAGCCAATTCAAAGACTTGCAGGCTGTGATACAGCACGTCCCCTTCCGGGTGATGCTTTTTGGACTGGCCGACTCCTTCCAACGGCAGCAGCAGCGAGCGATAGACCTGGAAGCGATCAACTTTGCTCTCGGCGTCGAGCACTTCGTTGTCGAGTTCGATGTCGGGGTACTCGGTGCGGAGCAGCTCTTCGAACTCGGCCAGCGAGGCCCGTTCGATCGCTTTGCCGGTGATCGAACTCTTAAAGACGTACGCCAGCTTCTCGACCGGGTACAGAGTCAGCTCGATCGGGAATCGGTCTTGAATGTGGATGTGCGTGAAGACTCGCTCCTCGCCGTGTTTGCGGACACGCTTGCTCTCGATGTCGAAGGTCATGCCTTCCTGATCCAAAACCATTGCGACCGATTCGGCGCTGGACGTGAAGACGTGCAGGTCAATGTCCGAGCCGTGTCGGACATGGCCGGTCAGCGTGCTGCCGATGAGCTTCGGCTTGAACGCCGCCAGCAGTCGCATCAGCCGCAGGGCTTCGATGCGCATCTCGCGAAGATGATCGTGCCGCGAATCCCCCTCAAACAGAAACGCCATCCGCTGAATCTCGTCGCGGATTTCGGAGTTGCTCGGCAAGTCGGACGGCTTCACCCAGCCTTGGCAGATGGCTCGCGCAGCCTTGAGCTTGGCTCGGTAATACTCTTTCTCTTCGCGGCGATACATCAGCCGAGCCGCCTCGAAGACAATCTGCCGCCGCAGCTTTTCGTTGCCACGGGTGCGCGCATGACGGTTGCGACCGTCGGAATCCTGGGGGCCGGACGTTTCCTCGAAAACGTCCTCCAGCGAATTGTCGTGCGACATTGTGCGATGCACCGAGATCAAGCCCATCAAAGCGGTGCCGGGCTGGCGAGCTGGAAAGCACGCGGAGGGATGATACGACCGAATCGGACTTTGGCAACTCAGCTGTCTGTACGTAGCCGTCATCGCTCCGCGTGACGAGCCGAATCGTCTCGGTGGCCGGAAAACTGACACAACCAACCTTGTTGAATCGCTCGGCTCGTCACGCGGAGCGATGACGGCTACGTAAATGCGGCATAGCTCCATACACTGGCCGCCATGTCTTCGATCCAAATTGAACTGCCGATTATCGAGCATCCTGATGCCGACCCTTTAGCCGCATTGCGTCCGACGACCGATCCGTCGCGCCGCCCGAAGCCCTTGCCGATGACGATGGCCGAGGCTCGTGAGCGTGGTTGGAAAGAACTCGACATCGTCTTCGTGACCGGCGACGCCTACATCGATCATCCCAGCTTCGCGATGGCGATCCTTGGCCGAGTGCTCGAAGCGGCCGGCTTTCGAGTCGGCATCGTCAGTCAACCCGATTGGCATTCGTGCGACGCCTGGCGGACGTTCGGCAAACCTCGGCTGTTCTTCGCGATCAGCGCGGGGAATATGGACTCGATGATCAACCACTACACGGCCAATCGGAAAGTGCGCAACGACGATGCGTACTCGCCTGGTGGCCGCATCGGTCTGCGTCCCGATCGAGCGACACTCGGATACTGCCAGCGTGCTCGTGAAGCGTACTCCGGAGTACCGGTGATCGCCGGCAGCGTCGAAGCCTCGCTGCGGCGACTCGCGCACTACGACTACTGGAGTGACAAAGTCCGCCGCTCAATCCTGCTGGATGCGAAACCCGATCTCGTTGCTTTCGGCATGGGCGAAGAGACGATCCTCGAAATCGCTCGGCGGCTTGATGCTGGTGAGACCGTGCGCGACCTGCGAGACATGCGTGGGATCGCGTATGCGTTGGGAGCGAAGGAATCGGCGGAGTTGAAGGAAAAGATTGGTCATTGGTCATCGGTCGTTGGTCATTGGTCATTGAAAAGCCAAGACGCAGGCGTCACGAACCCTGCCCTCTCCCCAATAACCAACGACCAATTCCTCCTGCTCCCCAGCTTCGAAGCCGTCGTCGCCGACAAGCCGACCTTCGCTGAGGCCACGAAGCTCATCCACAACGAAACGAATCCGTACAACGCGAAGGGGTTGATCCAGTTTCACGACAAACAAGCCGTCGTCTGCAATCCGCCGTGCTTTCCGATCTCGCAAGCGGCGATGGATGCGATCTACGCGCTGCCGTACACGCGGCGTCCGCATCCGATCTACAAAGAGAAAATCCCCGCGTTCGAGATGATCAAGGACTCGGTGACGATCATGCGCGGCTGCTTCGGCGGCTGCACGTTTTGTTCGATCACGACGCATCAGGGGCGGATCATTCAGTCGCGCAGCCACGAATCGGTCATCGGCGAAATTGAAACGATGACTCGCGACCCGCAGTTCAAAGGAGTCATCAGCGACATCGGCGGCCCGACGGCGAACATGTACGAGATGCGGTGCTCACGTCCCGAAGTTGAAGCGAAATGCCGACGTCAATCGTGCGTGCATCCGACGATCTGCAAGCTGCTCGGCACCGATCACGGGCCACTGGTCAAGCTGATGAAGGACGCTCGCGAAGTGCCGGGTATCAAGAAGGTGTTCGTGGCGAGCGGCATCCGCATGGACCTCGCAAGACGTTCGCCGGAATACATGCGAGAACTTGTGAGGCATCACGTCGGCGGACATCTGAAGGTCGCACCGGAGCACTCCGATACCGGAGTCCTCAATCTGATGCGCAAGCCGGCCAGCGATGACTTCGACAAATTCGCCGAGGTGTTCGATCGCGAATCGAAGAAGGCGGGCAAGACGCAGTACATCATCCCGTACTACATCGCGAGCCATCCCGGCAGCGACTTGCACGCGATGATCGACCTGGCCGTGTTCCTGAAGCGGAACGGCTATCGCCCCGATCAAGTGCAGGACTTCAGTCCCGCTCCGTTCGATGTCGCGACGGCGATGTACTACACCGGCATTGACCCGTTCACGAAAAAGCCGGTCTACGTCGCTCAGCATCTGCGAGACCGAAAGCTGCAACGAGCGCTGATGCAGTTCTTCAAACCAGAGAATTACTTCGAAGTCCGCAAAGCTCTGGAACAAGCCGGTCGTCAAGACTTGATTGGCCCCGGCTGCGACAGTCTGATCGCTGACAATCCGCCGCGTGAGGCTCTCGACAAACGTCGCAAGGACGCCAACACAAAGTTCCGAGGCGAGTACGTTCACACGATCCCGCCGAAGGGTTCCGCACCCGCGAAGGGCAAGACGCCGAAGAAGCAATCACGTCATGGTCCAGGAACCGGCTATCGCCCTGGCCGACGCAGTGCGTCGGACTGACGCGGGAAGGGGTTGGGAGTCACGCACTGGCTGCTCGATCAAAGAGGAATCTCGGTCATGGAATGACCGAGCTACGTACTCGCACGTGATTCACGCGCTGGTGGCTCGATCGAAGATCAGAATCTCACCCTTGCCGAGCGAGACCAGATCGCCGCTGTGCCGGACATACGAGCCGTGAATGAACTCGTCCGCAACGGGAAATCCAATGCGGCGCAGTTCTCGCAGATAAACTCGCAGGAAGCCCGGTTCGTAGCGGCAGGCTCGGCGAAATGTTGGCAGGAGTTGCGGCGTGTCCCCAAAGAACGCGAGCGTTCCGCGTTTCATCCCCGCTCCGGCACGCTGACCGCATTTACCGAACACGAACACGGAGCCAGCCAGCATCGACACTCCGGGGAAGTCACCGACGTCTCCGCCGATTGCGATCAACCCGCGCCGCATGTGGCCGCCGACTTCGTTCCCCGCGTTGCCATCGACAAGGATCATGCCGCCACGCATCCCGGATCGGCCGCCGCGATAGCAACCGCCGACAAGATGCCCGGCGTTGCCTCGAACATGAATCGTCCCGCCATGCAGTTCCGCACCGAGCCAATCGCCCGTGTTGCCTTGCACCTCGATCGAACCGCCGCGCATCTCGGCACCGCAGTGCATGCCGATGTTGCTTTCGATTGTCAGACGTCCCGAAGTCATGTTCGCCCCGACCCACTTCACGCGCGAGCAATCTCCGTCAAGCACGATCTGTTGATCGCCCGCGTCACCTTCCACTCGGAAGAATTCGCCAAGCGGCGCAGGCGCATTTCCGTGCTGTACCGGCAGAGCGGCAATCTCGGCGTTCGTCTTGCCGAACAATTCGTTGGGAGCAATGCACTCCGCTTCGACGGGAATCGTGGTCGTGCCAATGTAAGTGAGTCGTAGCATCGGGGAGTTCAACCTCTCAGTGAGAACAATTGGAGTGACGCAGCTAAAAACTAACCCGAAGCGTCAGCGAGGGATGATTCGCATTGAGACTATTACATTTCCTCGCCCACGCGTCGGGCGACATCCCTCGCTCACGCTTCGGGTTAGTTTTGGGGACGCTGTCGTGATCGGCTTACTTGCCGAGTTGCTTGATTCGAATTTTGCGATACGACGCTTCGGAGGGGGGGCCACCGTGAATTTGCACGGCGATGATGCCGGTGCGTTCGACTTGGGCGTCTTCCTCTTTGTAGTCAATCGTCTGGACTGCGTTGAGCCAGATCTGCACGCGCGGGCCTTCGCAGCGGACGACGAAATCATTCCATTCGCCCGGCTTAAACGCCTTCTCGACCTTTTCTTTGTCGCCGTGCAGCAAGAATTTCTTGCGTCGCGATTCGTCGTACAGCGAGCCCCAGATGCAGCGGCCTTCCATGTGTCCCATGTCGCATTGGTAGCCGATAACTTCGTGATGATTCGGAATTCTCTTGGTGCGGAACTGCACTCCCGCGTTGGCACCATCACCCGCCAACTTGGCCTGCAAGCGAAGCTCGAAATCGCCGTATTCTTTTTTGGTGCTGAGGAATTCGTTGCGCGGGATTTTCTCTTTCATCGTTCCGCCGATGATGACTCCGTCTTCAATGCGGAAGGTTTTGAGATCTCCCTCCCAGCCCTCGAAGGTCTTGCCGTCAAACAATGGCTGAAAACCTTCTTCGGCGTTCTCCGCGAGCAATCGCGAACTGCCTGATCCAAGGAGAGTGGCGATTGCGAAACCCAGAAATGTCCGTCGTTGAATGGTCATCAGAAGCTCCTCAAATCATGTGACGCGGCAAGCCGATGGACGATTCACAACATCCCGCCCGCGATCTCACTGTTTCGGGCCGCACTCTATCAGCCTCCCACCATGCCGTCAGCCGAGCGACTGACTCAATTTATCCAACGATTGCACCAAGGACGCGATCATCAACGAGTTGGAGATTTACGGATTGCCGTGGTGTCGCCTCCACCGACCCCGCGTCGGTGGGGCAATGACTGAATGGCTAACACGAGAACTCGAATTGAAGTCGCTCTCCACCGACCCCGTGTCGGTGGAAGCCACGACTGACTCGCTCGCTGATTTCGCCGCACAGTGAAATTAGCCGCGCAGTCGTCGTTCCACCGACACGGGGTCGGTGGAGACGGTGCGTTCTGACAGGAGGTCATGTTTTAGCCAATTAGTCATTGCCCCACCGACACGGGGTCGGTGGAGGCGGGCGCTCGTGGAATCCGTCTGTTGAGGCAGGAATTTATTCTTGCACGCGTGCAACGCTGCGGGTTGGTGTCGCGACTGCTCGCGAGGCTTCACCTCAAACGTTCGAGCCTCCATCATTCTGCCCCCATCATTCTGCCAATTCTGCTTTGGCAGAATGATGACTCAATCGGGCATTTGGTTGGCACTCAGCTTCTTCACGAGGTTAGATCATGTTCCTGCAACTGCCCGTTTCGAGACGCGATGCTTTGCGCCGGTGCGGCACTGGCATGGGACTGCTCGGCCTGGCAAGTTTGATTTCCGAGAATGCTCGACCGGCGTATGACAGCGTGACACCGCTGGCTCCGAAGCGTCCGCACTTCGATGCGCGAGCCAAGCATGTCGTGCATCTCTTTATGAATGGTGGTCCTTCACACGTCGATACGTTCGATCCAAAACCAAAACTCTCCGAGTGGCATGGCAAGCAACTACCGGCCGGGAATCTGCGAACCGAGCGGAAGACCGGCGCGGCGATGCGCTCGCCGTTTGAGTTTCGCCGTTACGGGAAATCGGGAATCGAAGTCAGCGATCTGTTTTGGCAGACGGCACTCAACCACATCGACGACATCGCGGTCATCCGCTCGATGCAGGCCGAGGTGCCGAATCACGAGCCGTCATTGATGCTGATGAATTGCGGCGACGGCCGGCTACCTCGTCCGAGTTTTGGTTCGTGGGTGAACTACGGGCTGGGATCGGAGAATCAAAATCTGCCGGGCTTCATCGTGATGTGTCCGGGCGGGTATCCGATTGTCTCGACGCAGAATTGGCGATCGGCGTTTCTGCCGGGAGCGTTTCAGGGGACGTATCTCGACACGCAGCACACCGAGGTCACGAAGCTGCTCGCGAACATTCGGAACTCGCGGCTGTCGCTCGACGAGCAGCGGCGGCAGCTCGATTTCGTGAGGAAGCTCAACGAGCAGCACAAAGCCGAACGGCCAGAAGACGCCGCGTTGGAGGCTCGCATCCAATCGTTCGAGTTGGCGTTTCGGATGCAGACCGAAGCGGCCGATGTGTTCGACATCTCGAAAGAGCCGGAGCCGATCCGGTTGATGTACGGCAGCGGCACCCACGGCCGACAGCTTTTGATCGCGAGACGATTGATCGAGCGCGGTGTGCGATTCATCCAAATCTGGAGCGGAGCCGGTCAGCCGTGGGACAATCACGACAACCTCGAAGCTCAGCACAAAAAACTTTCCGCCGATTGGGACGGCCCGATCTCGGCGTTCATGACCGACCTCAAGCAGCGCGGCTTGTTCGATGAAACGCTGATCCAATGGGGTGGCGAGTTCGGCCGCACTCCGGTTGCCGAGTTACCCGCGCTCAACGGCCGCGATCACAACCATTACGGCTTCACCTGCTGGCTGGCTGGCGGTGGCGTGCGCGGCGGGCAAGTCTACGGAGCGACCGATGAGTTCGGTTTCCAAGCCGTCGAGAAGCCGGTCTCGGTTCACGACCTGCACGCGACGATGCTGCGATTGCTCGGCTTCGACC
Source organism: Planctomycetia bacterium (assembly GCA_043777235.1). GTDB lineage: Bacteria > Planctomycetota > Planctomycetia > Planctomycetales > Planctomycetaceae > SXKJ01. Next base: position 4,031 of record JAYVQJ010000123.1, on the reverse strand, counting down.
ACGAGCGTCTGACCTACCGCTACGCTGGCCGCGACTTCCGCCTGACCGACGTGCATGGCCGCGTGATCGAAGAATTGATCGCGTGAATGACCCGTTCGGCGAAGCCGTAAAGTAGCCTTCATCGCTCCGCGTGAAGTCAGCCGATGGCACGATCGACGTCGGTTTTGCAATGACACCCGTCGCCGATTCGGCAATCCTCACGCGGAGCGATGAGGGCTACATTGTTACGGCGTGAAGCTGGTCGCAACTACTTCAGCGAATCGCGGATCGCTTCGACTCGTGGCAGATCAACACCATTCGGCTGAAACTTCATGAGCCAGTCGCCGTCCGTGCGGGCTTGGTCGATCCGTTTGGTGAAGGCTCCGATTTCGAACCGCATCGCGCGGTAATCGCCGTCGTCGGGATTCAGCGTCAGGATCGTATCGACGTAGCGGTACATCGACTCGGCGTCTTTTTCCTCCTGAGCACTTCCCAGCAGGTTGCTGAGCATCCGAATCAAGATGTCGCGCGGCTTCGCAGTCGCGAAATGCTCGTCGCGCGCGACAATCGGACGATCGCTTTTGAAGAGGCGTTCTTCGACCTCTTGCCGAGTGATCGTGCCGCCCCCTTCAAAGACGTCGATTAACACTGCGTCTCCCTCTTTCGGCTCGTGTCGCACGACGAACTGACGGGGCACACCGACGCCGACGAGATTCAAACCGATGCGACGGCCGAACTCGATGTACAAAACCGAGAGCGTGATCGGCATTCCCTCGCGATCGTCGATGACTTCATTGAGGTAACTGTTCGAGCGGGCGTTGGAATTCAGCCGACCGCCATGAAACCCAAGTTCCTCGAAGAAGAATTTCTTCAATGCGGCGAGCTTCGCACCATCATCAGCATTGTCCGGCAGCATCTTCTTCAGGTCGGCAGCGAGGTCGTCGATCTCGTGGCAGTAGTCGGCAACATCGAGTTCTTCATTGTCGAGCGCTGCGATCCAGAGCGCGGCGGCCAGCAGGTCGATCTGCGAATCCTCTTTCCCCTCAATCAGCGACTTGAGTTGAGCCTGCACCTTCTTGACGTGAACGTCGTTGGCAAGCTGACGCAACCGTTCGGCCTGCTTCTCCAGTTCCTTCGCTTTGTCACGCAGCACGGTGCTGGCGACATGGCCGTCGAGCGTGAGCTTTTCGAGGATGTCCGCTCCCGCCGCGCGGCTTGGTGAAATCTCTTTGACGAGATCGCCGATTCGCTTCGTCGTCTCGGCCGAGGCTTGCTGTGAACCGAGGTCCGTTGCGACTCGGAAGCTGCGGAACTCCGCTTCGGTGTGCCGAAACTTCGCAAGTCCGACCTGGCCGCTCGTGAAGTCGGCATCGGTCGATTCGATGATCTGTGTGCCGTTCACGAAACAGACCAGCCGATCCTTTTCGACGCGAACTTTGATTTCGTTCCAATCGTTGGGCCGATAGGCCGCGCTGCGAACTTCTTGCAGCACCTTCCACTGAAAGACGTCTGAGCCATCGAAGCGGCTGAGCCGAAACCCGCCGTTGCTCGGATAAAAGCCGTAGTGTTTCTCTTTGCCATCGGAATGAAAAACGAGCCCCGCCGCTCCGTCTTCAGGAGAGAACTTCACGTTGACCGCGACCTCGAACGGCTTCTCTGGCACAGCTTGTTTCGAGAGACACAACGACCGTCCGCCAAAGCCGCTGCCAAGTCCTTCGACAGCGATGCGACCGGCTCGTTGTCGCCAGCGTGCTCCGAAGAGCGTCGTCCAGTCGCGCGGGTTCAGTTGCCCGATCGTCAGCCAGCGTGACATCGGCACTGGATTCGGCTTCTCCAACAGCGGCTTCAGCGAATTCACTGAGATCGCGAAGCCGAGGTTATTCGTCACCAGCGACTTGAGCGTGATGATGCCGAGCACTTTGCCGCTGCGATCGACGAGCGGCCCGCCGCTGTTTCCTTGCTCGATCGGCATCGCCAGTTGCAGCATCGACCGACCGTCGATCTCGCGCTTGCCGCTGACGATCCCCTCGACGACGCTGTGCTTCAGCCCGCGAGGATTCCCCATCGCCACGACCGACTGCCCGTCCTCCGCCTTCGTCGCGTCGCCGAGTTCCAGCGGCTTGAGTCCCTTCTGATCGATCTTCACAACCGCTAAATCGAGCTGCCGATCCGACGCTCGAATCTCGATGACATCCCGCTTCGTCCCATCCGCGAACTGCACCGAGATCGGCCGCCCCTCACCGATGACGTGATAGTTCGTCGCAATCAACCCGTCCTCGGCCACGACAAAGCCAGTGCCAAGTCCTTCCTGCTTGCCGTCTCGACCGGTAAACGTGATGACGACGATCGACGGCTTGAGCGTCGCGACAAGATCCGCCGTCGTGCGGTCAGCCTTCGGCTCGTCGCCCCAAAGCGTGCCGGTGAGCAAGAGGAGCAGCAGAACCCCTGGAGTGCGGCGGCTTGACGCCGCCCTCCATCGACTGTGCAAGAAACGATTGCTGTCAACTGAGATGCCGATGCGACGACGGACTGAATCGTCACCGGCGTGTTTGACGCTGTTTCTCACGACCACCTCCATCGGGATTTTGGGACGAACTGCCGCGATCAATGGAGGGCGGTGTCGAGCCACCGCACTCCGAGGTTACTTGTCGCGCACCTTGTAAACCCGCACGGCGTTGTCGTGGAACAGTTTCTTTTGCCATTCGAGCGGCTTGTCTTTTACGATTTCCTTGAGGGCGGAAATCCAATCGGCCAGCGGGGCGGTCAGCGTGCAGACGGGCCAGTCGCCGCCGAAGAAGCAGCGGTCGATGCCGAAGGTGTCGATGCAGAGGAAAATGACCTCGGCCAGATCGGACGGCTTCCAGGCGTTCGGCTTTGCCGTCGCGACGATCCCGGAGATTTTGCAGAACGTGTTTGAGCGGACGGCTGCGGCTTTCATTCCCTTCAGCCACGCCTCACGAAGAGCCTTGTCGTCGGACTGCGCTGGCATGTTGCCGCAGTGATCGACGACCAGCGTGGTCTTCGGACACAGCTCGCCGAGTTTGGCACCGTCACCGATCTCGTCCGGTCTCATGCAGAGATCAAAACTCTTGCCCATGTCACCGAGCCGTTTGATGTTGTCGACGAACGTCTTTTCGAGGCACATCCCCTTCGGGCGATCGGGGTCGTGCAGCACCGTGCGGACACCGTTGATCCGAGCGTTCGTGGCGAACGGTTCCATGTACTTCGCGAACTCGGCGGACTGCGGTGAGCCTCCGATGATTGCGCCGCACATCGGGTTGTCTTTTTTGCCGCACAGGTCGAGCACATATTCGGCCTCGGCCGTCTGCTGCGACGAGTCGACGTTGACCTCCATGTAGACCGTCTTCACGACTTTATGCGTGCCGATCAGCTTCAAATAATCCGACATCAAGAAGCTGCGGTTGATCGACTGCACGGCGTCTCCCTTGAGCCACGGCAGTTTGAACTTCGTCAAATCCCACAGGTGCTGATGCGTGTCGCAGATCGCCAAGTCGTTTTGATTCACGGTGCCTTCCTTCTTCGGGGCCGCCTGCAACAGTTGCGTTTGTTTCTTTTTCTCTTGAGCCATCAGCGACGCGGTCGAACCGGCGGCAGCAACACTCGCGGCGGCGGACAGGAAATCTCGTCGAGTGAAAATCGGCATGACAATCTCCAGCGATGAGTGGTTCGTAGACGACGAGGGATCGTAACGGCGACGCGAACTGGTTTCGACCGCCGATGCCGCGAACGTAGCCGTCATCGCTCCGCGTGACGAGCCGGACATTCTGTGGCGGCCACAACTGCCTCGTAAATTCGGTCGTATGAACATTCGGCTCATCACGCGGAGCGATGATGGCTACGTTAACACTTTCAATCCTGTCCCGGCGACGCGAGATCTCGTTCGACGCGAGCGAAGACTTCATTCAGCCGGTTGGTCGCGTCGAGCAGCATCTTGACCAGCGGGTCGAGCGGCGCGAGGTGGTTGTCCTCGAAGTGCTGAGCGTTGTCGTCTTTCCAATGCTCTTCGGTCAGCTCCCACGCCTGAATCAATT
>JAYVQJ010000122.1:0-11378 GCA_043777235.1 Planctomycetia bacterium | reverse complement strand
GTTCAAAGTGGACGTCGCTTGGCGTCGGTTCGCGGGGCGTTGCGACGGGACGCGGTGCTCGATGTGGCACTCCCGGCAGACGGTGATTACTTCGTGAGAATCATCGATCAAGTTCACGGCGGAAGTGCCGACCACTTCTATCGGCTGACCGTGACGACAGGACCGTACATTGACTTTGCCTTGCCGCCGGCCGGTGCCGCGGGAGCCAACACACAGATCACGCTCTTTGGCCGAAATCTTCCGGGCGGTCAGCCCGCCGGATTGAGTGTCGATGGTCGGCCGCTCGAAAAGGTTGCAGTCTCTGTGACAGTGCCGGGCGATGTCGAAAACACGCAAGCTGCCGACAACCTTGGAGCGATCCAAGGGGGAGTCGATGCTTTCAGTTACGTTTGGAGCACACCGTCGGGCAACGCAAATCCGGTCACGTTGTTCGTCGCTTCCGGACCAGTCGGCCTCGAGCAGGAGCCGAACGACACGCCGGCTCAAGCCAACAAGCTCACGGTCCCGACCGAAGTCGCTGGACAGTTTCAAGCTCGCGGTGACGTTGACTTCTTTACCTTCGACGCGAAGGCTCAAGAGTCGTATTGGATCGAAGCGTTCGGCGACCGCAACGGCTCGCTGGCCGACCCGTACATCACGCTCGATCGAGTCACCAAGGACGACAAAGGTGTCGAGACCGTCGCACGGATCACCGCGCAGGACGACACCGGAGCGAACTTAATCCCGAATGTCTTTGAGACGCTCAGCGATGATCCGGCGTTTCAATTCGTCGTTCCCGCCGACGGCACTTATCGTCTCTCGATTCGCGATCGCTACTACGAAACACACGGCGATGCTCGGTTGGTGTACCGGCTCGCGATTCGCAAAGAAGCTCCCGACTTCAAGGTCGTCGTGCTTCCGGAAGCTCCGCTCGCCGACAACAACACGACAGCGGCGACGTATCCCGCGAACCTCCGCAAAGGCGAAAACTATTCTTGCCGAGTCATCGCGTTCCGCCGCGATGGATTCAACGGCACGATCGACGTCACTGCCGAGAGCCTGCCTCCCGGCATCACCTGCAAAGGGACGAGCATCGGTCCCGGCCAGACGAATTCTACGATCGTGTTCTCCGCCGCCGAAGACGCCGCTGACGGCACGTTCGGCTTCGTGAAGATCGTCGGCAAGGCTCGCATCGAAGACAACGCGAAGGTCAAAGCGACCGCCGACGCCAAGGCTGCCGTAAAGCCCGCCGTCGATGCTCTGCCGAAGACTCAGCAAGATGTCGCGAAGGCCGCCGAGGACGAAAAGAAATTCCTCGCCACGCGACAGGCTGCCGAGACGAAATTCAACGCCGATGCCGAAGTCGCCAAGAAAGCGACCGATGCGAAGGCCATTGCCGACAAGAAAGCGACTGACACCGCGGCCGCGCTCAAAGCCGCGATCGACAAGCTGGCTGCCGCGAAGACGGAACTCGACAAAGATAAGGATAAGCAAGAACTGAAAGACGCCTTCGCCGCCGCCGAGAAAGCTTCCAACGAAGCCGATGCCGCGAACAAGGCTGCCGTGCAAGAAAAGACCGTCGCCGACAAAGCCGCGACCGACACCGCCAACGTCCTCAAGACCACCGAGCAAGCGAAAACCAAATCGGTCACCGAACACGATCAATCGGTCGCGAAGCTCAAAGTCACGACGGACGCTCAAGCGGCCGCCGAGAAACGGATCATCGACGCGAACGTTGCCGTTGCCGCTGCTGTCGCCGCGCAGACTGCCGCGATTCGCGAGGTTGCTCACATTGGCCGAGCGGCTACGACGGTTTGGGACGGCAACGCTGCAGTGGCCGGACCAATCTCACGACTCTCGCACGATCTGTGTCTGGCGATCACGCCCGAAGCGTATCCGTTCCAAGTCACCACGGACGTCTTCAAGGTCGAAGCGAATCACAATCGACAAATCCTCGTCCCGATGAAACTCGTTAAGCGAAACGGCTTCGATGAAAACGTCACGCTGACGTTCGTCGGCACGCCGCAGAACGCTCAAGTCGAAAACAAGCCGATCAACAAAGGGGCTGCCGACGGCGTGTTCCGCATCTTCCTGCCAAACAACGTGCCGGTCGGAACCTACACGCTCTACATGAAGGCGACCGCTGCCGTGCAATACCGCCGCCGGCCGGAACTCGCCGACAAGGCCAAGGCCGTGCTCGATCTTTCGGTTGCCGCCGCGACGCAAGCGACCGAAGCGCTGACGAAGGCCAATGCCGACAAAGACGCCGCCGCCAAGAAAGCGATCGACGCTGACGCCGCCTTCAAGAAAGCGACCGCCGACAAAGACGCCGCCGTCAAGAAAGTTGCCGAGACCACCGAGGCCGTCAAGAAGGCGACTGAAGCCAAAGACAAAGCGACGACCGACGCCGACAAAGAGGCGACCGCAAAGGCTCTGACGGCCGCTCAAGAAGAGGCCAAGAACGCGGCCGATGCTTTGCCGGTCGCGGAGAAAACCTTCACCGATTCCGACGTCGCGAACAAAGCCGCCGTCGCCGAAAAGACGAAAACCGAAGCCGACGCGAAAGCGGCTGACGACAAGAACAAAGCCGCTCTGGCTGACAAGACCGCGAAGGAAAAAGTTCTCACCGATACGAACACCGCGACGAAGGCGAACCCGATCAACGTCTTCACCCCCTCGACTCCGATCGTCATTACCGTGAAGCCCAACGCCGTGAACGTCACGACCGCCCCGGCCAACGCCGGAGCCATCAAACGCGGCGACAAAGTCGAAGTCAAAGTCACGATCCAGCGAGTCAACAACTTCGTCGGCCCGGTCACGCTGGAACTCGTCCCACCTCCGGGTGCCGTCGGACTCGCCGCCGAAAAGGTCGTGATCCCCGCCGACAAAGCCGAAGGCACGATCATCGTCACGGCCACTGCGGACGCAACCGAAGGTGCCATCGCCAACGCCGTCATCCGCGCGTCGGCCGACTTCGACGGAGCGGTTGCGGCATCGGACGGAGCAGTCGCCATCAACGTGCAAAAGTAGAAAGGATCGGTGACTTCGCGAAAACTGCGCGGTCACTGGAGAACACGATGTCCACGGCCATGCTGCCCGAACTCACGACGGAACCTCCGTCGCCGGCCCCCGAGTGCCAGCCGGCGTGGGATATCGCGCGGTTGTTTCCCAACCAGGGAACGTGGAGCAAGTACGACTACCTCGATCTCCCCACGAATCACTTGGTCGAGTTTGATAACGGTCGGATCGAGGTTCTCCCCATGCCGAGCATTCGACATCAAAACATCCAACTCAACATTGCCGTCCCGTTGCGGGTGTTCGTCCAAGTCCATGAACTTGGGACCGTGTTGTGCGCTCCGATGCCGCTCCTGGTCGCGCCGCTGAAATTTCGCGAGCCAGACGTGATTTTCACGCGCTCCGCAGCGCCCGAAGAATCAGACTTGGACAAGTATCTCGACAGCGCCGATTTAGTCGTGGAGATCGTCAGCGAGGGGGCGGAAAACCGGAAACGCGATTTGGTGCTGAAGCGTGCCGATTACGCGGCGGCCAGCATCGCCGAGTATTGGATCGTCGATCCCGAACAACAATCCGTTGCCGTGTTGCGTCTTCAAGGCAATGAATACATTGAGGCCGCCGTGTTGGGCGTGGGCGATCTCGTCCAATCTGCCGCTGTCCCTGGATTTGAAATTCCCGTGTCCAAAATCTTCGCGAAATAATTTCGTGTTGATGAGTGTTTCTATCCTTCCGAAAGAGTCCCGCCATGCGTCCCACCTCGTTCCTGATGTTCTGTGGTTTGACCGTGATTGGTTCCACGTCGTTGTTCGCTCAAGACGCGGCCAAGCCCGCTGCGAATGCGATTCAGCCGGAGGCGATCAACCTCGGCCGGCCGGTCGACTTCGACAAGGACATCGTCCCGATCCTCGAAAACAACTGCATCGCCTGCCACAACCTGGGCCAGCAAGAGAGCAAGCTCAACTTGGAGAAGCTCGATGCGATGATCAAGGGAGGCAAGCGCGGCCCGTCGATCGTGCCGAAGGAACCGGACAAGAGTTTGCTGTATCTCGTCGCAGCCCGCGCCGAAAAAGTCCCGGCGATGCCTCCGCTGCCGAACAAGGTGGATGCGAAGGCGCTCACGCCGAAGGAACTCGGCACGCTGCGACAGTGGATCATCGAAGGTGCCGCCGGCGGCATGGGAGGCATGAAGGACCAAGTCAATTGGCAGCCGGTCCCCGCGACGGCGAAAGCGATTTATTCGGTGGCGATCGCTCCGTGGGGGCGATACGTCGCCGCCGGTCGAGCCAACCAAGTGTTGATTCTCGACGTCGAAACCGGTGACGAGATCGGGCGGCTCATCGATCCGAATCTCAACGCGATTCAACACAACGGCAAGCCGATGTATCCCACCGGAGCCGCGCACCGCGACTTCGTTCACTCGCTCGCGTTCAGCCCGGACGGTCGCACGATCGCGTCGGGTGGCTATCGCACCGTCAAGCTATGGCAGCGTCCGGCCACGAATCGCACTCGCGAGATTGCGGTCGGAGCCGTGATCACCTCGGTCGCTGTCAGCCCGAACGGTCAGACTCTGGCAACGGCCGGAGCGGACAACGCCATCAAGTTGTGGAATCTCGCGGACGGCGCGGCGGGCAAAGTCCTCGCGGGACATGCGGCCGCGGTTCACAGTCTTGCGTTCAGTGCGGACGGAGCGAAGCTCGCCTCAGCCAGCGAAGACAAGACGATCCGCGTTTGGAACGTCGCCGATGGCACCGAAGCCAACAAGATCGAATCAATGGCTCCCGCCAAGGCAGTGGTCTTCACGGCGGACGGAGCAAAGGTCATCGTTGGTCAGCAAGACAACATCATCCGCATCTGGCCGATCCCGGCAGCGGCTCCGTTCGCGCCGGAGAAGGAAATCAAAGGTCACGCCGGGCCGATCACTTCCCTCGCACTGGTTCCCGGCGGGATGCAAATTCTCTCCGGCAGCGACGACCAGACGGCTCGCGTTTGGGATCTCGCCAGCGGCAATCAAGTCCGTCAGTTTGCTCACGGTGGTCCGGTCAATTCGGTGGCGGTTCGTGCGGATGGTTTGTTCGTCGCGACCGGAAGTCCGAACAACATTGCCAAGCTCTGGAACAACATGACCGGCGCGCAGGTCGCGGAACTCAAGGGAGACATCGCGCTGAACCGAGCCGTCGTCGAACGCACCGAGGATCAAAAGGTCGCGCAGCAGTTCAAGGTTCTCGCCGAGGCTGCGTTCAAAGCTGCTGAGACGAACCAAAAAGAGCGTGACGAAGCGGTCAAGAAAGCGATGGAAGCGAAGGTCAACGCCGACAAGGCCGTCGCCGAACAAGACCCGAAAGTGAAAGAGGCAGTTACGAAAGCCGAAGCCGCGAAGAAGGCGGCCGATGAAAAGAAGGACGACGCGGCACTTGCGAAAGCCGCGACCGATGCGGCTGCCGAAGTCACGAAGCAAATGGATGAGCTCAAGAAGCGGCAAGACACGGTTGCTTCGGCAATGCGAGCGATCACCCTGGCCGAGCAAGCTCAGAAGAATGCGGTTGAACAAGTCACTGCCGCGAAGGCTCAGCAAGACGCGAAGACCGCCGAGGTCACGAAAGCCGATGCCGATTTGAAGGTCGCGACCGATGCCGACGCCGCCGGATTGAAGCCGGTGAAGAGCGTCGCGTTCTCCGTTGATGGCAAGCGACTACTCACCGCAGCCGACGATAACCTGATCCACGTTTGGGACAGCACGACCGGCAAGGCCATCGAGACCTTCGCCGGACACAAAGCTCCGGTGAGTGCGCTCGTCACCGGCCCGAACGGCCTCGTGGTCAGCGGTTCGGTCGATCAAACGGCGGCCGTGTGGACGACGAATCCAGCGTACTCGCTGATTGGTCAACTCGGCCCGAAGAAGGAGACACCGCTGGACTTCGCGGGTTCGCCGTTTGCCGCTCGTGTGCTCAGCCTCGCGTTCAGTCTCGACGGCAAGTGGCTGGCAACCGGTGGCGGCGAAGCGTCACGCAGCGGCGAGCTTTTCATTTGGGACGTCGCCGCTCAGACAATCGCCAAGGAATTCAAAGACGCTCACAGCGACACCGTGATGAGCATCGAGTTCGGCCGCGACGGCAAGTACCTCGTCACCGGTGCGGCGGACAAGTTCGTCAAGCTGTGGGACATCGCCACCGGCAAGCTAGTCAAGTCGTTCGAGGGTCACACGCATCATGTGCTCGGCGTGTCGATCAAGGCGGACAACAGCCTGCTCGCCAGCGCGGGTGCCGACAATGCCATCAAGATTTGGAACGTCGAAACCGGCGAGCAAGCTCGTACGATCCCAGGCTACACGAAGCAGGTCACGTCGATCCGCTTTTTGGGCGTCACCGAAAATGTGATTAGCTGCGGCGGCGACAAGACGGTTCGCTATCACAACGCGGCGAACGGTTCGCAACCGCGAGCCTTCGCGGGGGGGACCGACTTCATGTATTGCGCCGCTGCGAGCCGAGACGAAACGATCGTCGTCGCCGCCGGAGAAGACGGTGTACTTCGCGTTTGGAACGGCACGAACGCGCAGCCGATTCGCCAGTTCGATCCCCCGAAGCCGCCCGAACCGAACGCTCAAGCAGCGGCCAAGTAGCCCGGCCACTCCTTGACCGGGACGATGCGAGTCACGGAGTGACTCGCCTACGATTGTGGACGATCACAGAACGCCGGTTTTTCTCTTGTCAGTTTGAGACGGCCGAGGCGAGAATCCCCACCGGTTTGGAATCACTCAATGCACTCGTCCACCGGGACAAGGAGCCTTCCGATGAAAACGTTTTCTCTGTTGCTCACAAGCGTGCTGCTGTTGGTCTCCGCCGAGACCACGTTTGCCGAGACGATCACGGGCGAGTACTTGGAAGCTCGGACTTGCGACGTCTACACCGGTCCCTGCTTCGCGAATGCCGAGATGGCCCTCGCCGGCAAAGAAGCCGTCTTGGCTTGGAAGATTGAAAAGGGAACTTGGAAAGACGTGACGATCGACGGTCTCGGCGTCGCGTTGGTCGTGAAGGCCGAAGGAACGCTCGGCAGCGACGGCGTCTTCCCGATGAAGCCGGGCAAAACCGCAGCGGTCATCATCGTCGATGAAGATGCCTCCGCCGAGCAACGCGATGCTCTGGTGGCGTTCGTGAAAAGCAACGCGAAGGATTTGACCAAGAATGTCCTCAAGGTTGTCTCGGCTCCGATCAAGCTGGAGAACGATCACCTGGAAGGCAAAGGAGTCTTCTCCGCCGGCAAGCTAGCGTCGATCGAAACTCGCAAGATGAAGAAGAACGACTGTGTCTGCACCAACGAATTGATCTACTACCAGCCGCTGACGAAGGTCGAGAATTTTTCACCGGCCTACACCCTGAGCCAGTCGTATCAGGGCGACAGCCTGAACAACAAATGGACGAACAACAACACCCGCAGCGCGTTCCTGGCGACGTTCCGCGTGAAGTCGTAGTCGTCGGCGTGTGGCGTATCCTCAGATTCCGTTTTCGGCCCGGCTGTTCTCGAGCAGCCGGGCCGCTGTGTTGATTGAACCGCAGTGTTTGATGAAATCGGGTCGCGGCGGGAGTAACATCCGTGTCGTGGTTTTGCTCACCTGAGTGGACTCGCCGCGAAAAGTAGACGAGTCACTCCGTGACTCGAACGTTCCGGTCACGGAGTGACCAGTTTACGAAAATTGCGGCCGAATGCCGTTCGACATTCTGACTGAGGAGATGCGTTCAATGCGTTTGCAAAGATGGTTTGTGGTTTTGGTATCCGTCGCGATGTGGCTTCCGACGAACTCCGTCAACGCGGAAGACAAGCTCGAAGCGGTCGCGGCTCTGCCGGAGGGTTTGTCGAAGGAGATCTCGGCCGTCGTCGATGCCAATGGTCAAAAGGTGGTTGGCAAGGATGGCGCGGTCTGCTCGGTGTGGCTCGTCAAGGAAGTGCCGATGAGGGCCAACTTCAAGCCGACGCTGAGCGTGAAGTACCCGTTCGCTCCGGGTGAATTGATTGGCGTCCTGCAGGTGCAGGCCAAGTCGAAGTACACCGACTTCCGCGGCCAAGAGATCAAAGCCGGCGTTTACACATTGCGTTATGGACAACAACCGGAAGACGGCAATCACGTCGGCACCAGTGACCTCGCCGATTTCCTACTGGCGATCCCGGCTGCGGTGGATACTGATCCGAAGCCGATCGAAAAGTTCGATGCGCTGTCGCAGCGAAGCGCGAAGACGGCCGGTTCGACACACCCAGCGATCTACTCGCTGCTCCCGTCGGACAAGCCGATTGAGAAGCCGACGCTGACTCACAACTCCGCGAAAGAGCACACGATGCTGAGCACGACGATCGCGGCCAAGGGCGGGTCGAAGGTTTCGTTGCGGATGGTCGTCATCGGCAAGTCAGGCGAGTAATCATGTGGAGCCGAATTGTCGGAGTTGCCGTGGTCCTTCTGCTGGCTCTGGCTTGGAGTCTCGCTCAGGAGCCGGCGGCAACACCGAAAGCTGATAAGCCCGATTCGACGACGACTTCCGCCGCCAAAGGCAATTCGGCGACGAAAGACAAAGACGAAACTCCCAAAGAGCTGTTCAGCGGCAAGGTCGTGTTGCTGCAAGAAGCTCTGAAACGGCGCGGTGTGAAAGCGGCGGACGAATTCAAAGCTCAAGCGGTGCTCGAATTGGACGGCGGCGAACTGATTCCGATCGTGCCCGATTGGCGCGGGCGGGCATTCTTTCAGGACGAACGGCTGCGCGATCGGAAAGTCGATTTGGTCGGGTCACGACAGAAGGCGGCTCCGTACTTGCAGGTGCAGATGGTATTCGTGTTCGACGAGAAGGGGGCGCGGCAGTACATGGATTACTGGTGCGACATCTGCTCGATCGCGATGTACGAGATGAAGCCGTGCGATTGCTGCCAAGAAGAAATCCGCTTGCGGTTTCAACCGCAAGAGTTGCCAAAGTTCTTGAAGCCAAGAAAGAAAACAGAGTCGCGTTCGAAGTAACCCGAAGCGTCAGCGAGGGCGAATGATCAATACGATCCCGACTCGAAGCTCAGTGAAGCGTCCGCCCTCGCTGACGCTTCGGGTTGGTAGTGGGGGTGCCATGTCCGTGATGCTCAACAAACGCGCGAACGAATTGGTCGAGCCGATGCTCCCCTTCGTTGGCGATCTGCGTGGCACGCTGGTGGAACTCGACAACGGCGGCCGGATCGTCGATCTGGGCGTGAAGGCCGACGGGAGCTTGGCGGCCGGACGCTTTCTGGCAGAGGTCTGTCTGGCGGGTCTCGGCGAAGTGCGAATCGTGCCGGGCGAGATCGGCGGAGTCACTTGGCCTCACGTTCAAGTCATCACCGACTGGCCGGTCGAGGCCTGTTTGCTGAGCCAGTACGCGGGCTGGCAGCTCAGCGTCGGCAAGTTCTTCGCGATGGGATCGGGGCCGATGCGAGCGGCGGCGGCTCGCGAAGAGTTGTTTCAGAAGTTGGACTACCGCGAATCGCCGTCGCATTCCGTCGGAGTGCTTGAGACCGGCAAATTGCCGACCGCCGAAGTGTTCGACGTGATCGCGGAGAAGACCGGCGTCCCGGCCGATAAAACCGTGTTGCTGGCTGCTCGCACTGCGAGCATTGCCGGCAATCTGCAAGTGGTGGCTCGGTCGGTCGAGACGTCGTTGCACAAACTGTTCGAACTGGGCTTCGACGTGTGGCGAGTGCGATCCGCCGTCGGCATCGCTCCGCTGCCACCAGTCGCGAAGGACGACTTTGCCGGGATCGGGCGCACGAACGATGCGATCTTGTACGGTGGCCGAGTCACCTTGATGGTGCGCGGCGACGATGACTCGATCGCGGCTCTTGGCCCGAAGGTGCCATCGAGCGGCTCGGCCGCGCACGGCAAGCCGTTCGCGGAAATCTTCGAGGATGCGGGCCGCGACTTCTACAAGATCGATCCGCATCTCTTCAGCCCGGCGGAGGTCGTGTTCCACAATCTCGACACCGGTCGAGTTCAAGCGTTTGGCCACGTCGCGCCGGAAGTGCTGCGCAAGTCGTTTGGTTTCTGAGCGTGAGGATGGTGGTTCATCGTGTTGATCGGCGTGCTTGGCAATGAGGGGAGTTGGTACGTTCGCGAGTTGCAGCGGGCCGGAGGTGAGCTGGGGCACGAGGTCGTGCGGCTTGAGTTTCCTCGGATTGTCGCAGCGTGCGGGATTCAGCCGCGAAGCGGCGACCGAATAAAGCCGGGGGCGCAAGCCCCCGGAGGTCGATCGCCTCAACCCGAAAGCCCTGGAGGGGCGACGGAATCGAGCGTTCAACATCTCCTCCGTCGCCCCGCTGGGGCTGCAATCACCGTTGGGGCCGGAGACCGGGGGCTTGCGCCCCCGGCTTTAATCGGTCGTCCCTTCGGGACTTTTGCAGATGCTGAGGATCGAAGGAATTTCTATTCGGACCTGCAAATTGGCTGGAACACGGACCTCACGAAGTTTGGCGCGGTCATCATTCGGACGATGCCGCCGGGGTCGCTTGAGCAGGTCGTGTATCGGATGGACTCACTCGCGCGGTTGGAAGCGAGTGGCGTGACGGTGCTCAATTCGGCGAAGTCGGTCGAGTGTGCCGTCGACAAGTATCTGACGACGGCGAAGCTTGAAGAGGCGGGATTGCCGGTGCCGGCGACGGTCGTGTGCGAGAACTCCGATGACGCACTTGTCGCGTTTGAACGGCTGGGCCGTGATGTCGTCGTGAAGCCGATCTTCGGATCTGAGGGACGCGGCATCTTGCGAGTCAGCGATCCGGATCTCGCATTGCGGACGTTTCGGACGTTGGAGCGGCTCGATGCCGTGTTGTACTTGCAGCGGTTTGTTGATCATCGTGGGTTCGACATTCGCGTGCTTGTGCTTGACGGAAAAATTCTTGGTGGGATGCGGCGCGTTTCGGACGACGACTTTCGCACGAACGTGTCACGCGACGGGCGCGGTGAGCCTCATGTCGTCACGGACATCGAAGCCGATTGGGCGCTGCGAGCGGCTGCGGCGACCGGAGCGAGATTCGCCGGCATCGATATCTTGTACGACCGCGAAGGCAACGGCTTCGTGATCGAAGTCAACGCCGTCCCCGGCTGGCAGGCGTTTCAGAAGGTGACGGGAATGGACGTCGCGCGAGTCGTGATCGAAGCGGTGACGTGAATGAATCGCTGTGCGAAAAGTAGCCATCATCGCTCCGTGCGCCGTGAAAGGTGTTGATCTTCAACGGGGAGAAGTCCCATCCGGCAGCTTGTTGTTCCAGCCGGTAGCAATTGGAGCAATGGTGGGGGTCACGAAACCGTTGAAGCCTTCGATGGAAAGGGTCGCTTTGGCGACTCGGCGAGTCCACAGGCCGTAACGTGAGTGAACGCTGGACCAACGAAGCGT
>JAYVQJ010000121.1:0-38002 GCA_043777235.1 Planctomycetia bacterium | reverse complement strand
ACAAGTGGTGGGTCTCGATGACTCGACCGCACCCTACGTTTGAAGAACTAGCCAGCCATGCACGAACGAAGTCCGAGTGTCATTGCACGACGACCATTAGCTGCTCAGCGGCCGCGCGGCCCATCGCGATGGAGCGGTCTCCCCGACGCAGCGACACGAGTCCAGCGGAGTCATTCACTTGCTCGACGAACGCGGTCGCGCCGATCGACAGGTCCGACTCGGTCAGGTAGCGCAAGAAGTCAGCATCTTGATTCAGCACGCGGACCAGTCGCACGTTGAATCCGGCGGGAACGGTGCAGAGCGACTGGCTTGCCTCGCCATTGGTCCGCAGATCACCGCTGGCTGTTGGAATCGGATCGCCGTGCGGATCGCACGCGGGATTGCCGAGGTAATCGTCGATGCGGTCAATCAGGAAATCGCTGACCGCGTGCTCCATGTTCTCGGCTTCCTCGTGGACTTGATCCCAAGTCAGGCCGAGCGTTTTGACGAGAAATAACTCGATCAACCGATGTCGTCGCAGCATCCGCAGCGCAAGGGTGCGCCCCGCTTCGGTCAGGCTGACCCCTTCATACGGCCGGTACTCGGCGAGCCCCGCCTCAGCCAGAGCCTTCTGCATGCTGGTGACGGTGCCGGGCGAGACCTTCAAACTCTGCGCGAGCTTGCCAGTCGAGACCGACGACGAACCTGTCGTCGCGGCGATCTGCCAAATGGCTTTGAGATAATTTTCGACGGTGAGGCTGGGCATGAGGCACGTTCACAGTAGCCCTGTCGCTCCGCGACAGGAATTGCCGATGGGATGGAACTCACGAGCTTGCTGGTTTTCTCTAACCTCGCGCACTGTCGGCTTTCCTGTCGCGGAGCGACAGGGCTACGTTGAAGTTCACAACTCACGACCGCACGCATCGCATTGGCCGCCGGCATGAGACGTTTGCTGACCGCAATGCGGACAGGTGAGCATCGCATGGCCCGCCCCGACCGATTTGAACAAGCCGATCATCATCGGGAATACCTTGGCCAATCCGAAGATCACGGCCAAGACCGTGGCACCGAGGAAGATCCAATTAACGATTCCGAAGCCCATCATGGTCCGCCCTTCGTCATTGCAGTTCGCCGCCGCAGTGCTCGCACGTCTTGCCGCTGGCCGAGGTTTGCTGACCGCAATGAAAACAGGTCAGCGATGCCTTCTGGTCTCCCCAATCCAACAGCGAATCGAGACTCACGCCACAACACCAGCAGACGACCAACAGAATGAGGACGCTCAACACCAGGAAGGCCAGCAGCCCACCGAAGAAACTTCCGAAGACGTAGTAAAACCACATACGGCACCTCGTTTGAGCCACTGTAGCCCTCTCGCTCCGCGAGAGGACAGCCGAGCGCGAATTGCGCTGTCATGTCCCATGACGTGTTGACCGTGAGATCGAATGTCGAGAGACGTTCGGCTTTCCTCTCGCGGAGCGAGAGGGCTACGTTTTCAGCCCACCACTTTTTGGAACCGCGCGACTGCCTCTTCGACTTTCTCGCGGCTGTTGAAGGCGGACAGTCGGAAGTAGCCTTCGCCCGCCGCTCCGAAGCCACTTCCAGGTGTGCCGACGAGGTGAGCCTTCGACAGCAACAAGTCGAAGAAGTCCCAGCTCGACAGAGTGTGCGGAGTCTTCAGCCAGACATACGGAGCGTTCACGCCGCCGTGGACTTCGATGTTAGCTCGCTGCAAGCCCTCGCGAATCAGTCGAGCGTTCGTCAGGTAAAACGCAATCATGTCGCGAATCTGCTGCTTGCCTTCGGCCGAGTAAATCGCAGCGGCGGCTTTCTGCACCGGGTACGACACGCCGTTGAACTTCGTGCTTTGCCGGCGATTCCAGAGCGAGTGAAGATCGACGCTCTGACCGGACTTCGTCTTCCCCTTCAATGCTTTCGGGACGACCGTGAACGCGCAGCGCGTCCCGGTGAAGCCGGCGGTCTTACTGAAGCTGCGGAACTCCAGCGCGACTTCCTTCGCGCCGGGAATCTCAAAGATCGAGTGCGGCACCGTCGGGTCGGTGATGTAGGACTCGTAGGCCGCGTCGTAGAGGATGATCGCGTCGTTGGCCTTTGCGTACTCGACCCACTTCGTCAGAGCTTCTTTGCTGATGACCGTCCCCGTCGGGTTGTTCGGGAAGCAGAGATAAATCAGATCGACCTTCCGATCCGGCAGCGCGGGAGTGAACCCGTTCGCGGCGGTCATGGGAATGTAGACCAGCCCGCCGTAGCGGCCCGCGTCGTCGGCCGAGCCGGTGTGTCCCGCCATCACGTTCGTATCGACGTAGACCGGGTACACCGGATCGGTCATGGCGATGACGTTGTCGTCACCGAAGATGTCGAGAATGTTTCCCGTGTCACACTTCGATCCGTCCGAGACGAAAATCTCGTCCGCCGACACGTCCGCTCCGCGAGCCTGATAGTCGTTCTGAGCGATCGCGGTCCGCAGGAATTCGTAACCCTGCTCCGGCCCGTAGCCTTTGAACGTATCGCGTTTGGCCATCTCATCGACCGCCTGATGAAACGCTGCGACGACCGCCGGGATGAGCGGCTCGGTGACGTCGCCGATCCCCAGCCGAATGATGTTGGCCGAGGGATTTTCCGCTGCGAACTTCGCGACTCGGCGACCAATTTCCGGGAAGAGATATCCCGCTTTGAGCTTCAGATAATTTTCGTTGATGCGGGCCATGATGCTTTCAGTTCGAGTGCGAGAAATGAATTTGATTCATCGACGACGAGAATAAATTGAGTTCCCTATCCAAGTGTTTTGCAGCCGCTACGGTTCATCCCGGAGGGATGAAAGAAAGTAGCCGGTGGTCGGAGCGGAGCGAAGACCACCGGAATCGTGCAATACACAAAACGCATCCTGAAGGGATGCCAGAAGCGATCGAAGTTCGTTGGAAGATCATCGAAGATTTCTGGCATCCCTCCGGGATGCACTCTTTCGTTTCAAGCCTTCCGGGGGTCTACGTTCCGCTCCGACCCCCGGCTACTTTCTGCCATCCCATTGGGATGAACCGCAAGGGACGGCTCAATTGAGTCGTTTCTTGTTTTTCCCATCTCTCTAGTGGAACTCTATCATTTACTGGTCAACGACGGCGAGGCTCCGACGTTGACGTCGGCGAGTTTAGACGTGCTCATTCGCGGCGACAATCAACGTCTGCGGCGCGGCTTTGCCGCTTCGAGAGGGATGATTACAGTGCTCGACGTTCTTCATCGCTGTCCCTCGGATACCGTCATGCTTGGCCAGGAAATTGCCCCGACTGAATACGACTTGCGCTTCCGGTGTCTCGGCTTTCCAGTGCGAGTCAGTCCGTGGTTCTGGCTGACGTCGGCGATCCTGATTTGGAATTGGGATGACCGGCTCGACTACAAACTGATCGGAGTTCTCGCCGTCTTCATTTCGATTTTGATTCACGAGCTGGGACATGCTCTGGCCATCCGGCATTATGGCGGTCGCTCGGAGATTGTGCTGGCAATGTTCGGCGGCTACGCGACCTGCAATGTGAATCCGTCGCGAATGGGAAACATCATCATCGCAGCGGCCGGCCCGGCGGCGGGATTTCTCCTGTGGGGCGTATTGTACTTGTCAATTCTCCTGTGGGGTGTTCTCGCCATGTCGGGGTCGCAGGTTCCCCAGCGGATTGCGGCCGATCACCAAAATGTGCATGTCCTCCATAATTACCTGCGATTCCTCCTGGCGGTCCTGCTCTGGGCCAACTTGTCCTGGAGCCTGCTGAATCTGATTCCAGTCTGGCCGTTGGATGGTGGCCGCATCTCGCATCAAGTGATCGGTCGGTTCCGTGCGTTTGATTCGTGGGAGCTGATGCTCAAGCTTTCGATCCTTGTCTGCGCCGGCATGGTCAGTTGGTGCGCGTTCGAGTTCGCTCAACACGGCGACGGGGATCGCTTCATGATGATCATGTTCGCGTTGCTCGGCTTCCAGAACTTCCAAACGTTGCAGGCCAGCACTCGCGGTCGCTGGTAGCCCGACGGTACTTACTTGAGGCACGAATCACAGATCAGCCGGTACGCGCTAGCGTCCGGTTCGGAAGGTCGATGGACTCTCGAACCGGACGCTAGCGCGTGCCGGCTAATGACCGAAACCAAGCGCCTTCAGCTCGTTGTCGCTCACGCCAGACGCACGACGTAGTTCAGCACCAGCCAGTAATGGCACGCGCTGCCGAGCATCGTGAAGAGATGCCAGACCACATGATGAAACCGCCGCTCGTCGTTCATCAGGAACCACGTCCCCGCCGAGTACGCCACGCCTCCCGCGGCGATCCACGCGACTCCTTCGCCACCGAGAGATCGAAAGAACTGCGGGACCGCCACGATCGGAATCCAGCCCATCAGCACATAGAACCACATCGTCACGTTGTCGAACTTCGTGAAGAACAGCTTCGCCACAATTCCAGAGAAGGCCAGAACCCACATCCCGATCAACAGCATTCCACCCCAACCGTCGCGCAGAAACGTCATTCCGAACGGCGTGTAGTTGCCGGCGATCAACAGAAAAATGCAGACTTGATCGAGCGTCCGAAAGCGATGCCGCCAGACGCCGCGATGCAAACTGTGAGACAACGTCGATGCCGCATACAGCAGCGACAACGTCACCGCGTAGATCGCACAGCCCAGAGTCAGCCAATCGTTGTGCTTGTCGAGCGTTGATCGCATCAACCACCAGCCGGCCGGCAGACTCAATGCGAACGCAACCCCGTGAGTCCACTGATTCGCCAGCTCTTCCGAGACGAATTGTGATGTCGATTTGAGCGCGATTAAGCGGCCCATCGCAGTCTCCGTTGGCAAACAGCTTCGCGAACAACGTCCACGAATTGACGGATTGCGAAATACCAGAAAGCGCTTCGCAAGCAAACAGCGATCTGTGTGAAGAAGCAGGTATCTCGGCCGGAGGTGTCCGGCAAATGGCTCGGATTGAAAATCCGCAGGCGAACGACGACTCTGACTCTTTGTGCGAAATCCGTTAAATTGCTGGTCGTCTAATCTCACGATGGGGCCTCCACCAAGTCTGTTGTCGAAAACAGATCTCGCGCAGAGGCGCAGAGTTCGCCGAGACAAAGCAAATTCCGTTCTCGTCGGACTCTGCGTGCTCTGCGCCTCTGCGTGAGACAAGATCTTGAGCAACTTGTTCCAACACGAATGGCGGAGAGTCCAGAAAGGGATGACTTCATGAGCCAAACGCGACGCGAGCTTTTGACGACACTGGCAGCGACCGCGGGCCTGAGCGCGCTGACTTCTCGAACGATTGCAGCGCCCACCACGGCACGTGTGAGAAATCGGATCGGCGTCTCGACGTATTCGTTCTGGCACTTTCATGGCGATCCGGTGTCGATCGAGAAATGTCTCGAAGAAGCCGCTGACATGGGCTTCGACGGTGTCGAGATTCTGCACGTCCACATGGAAGAGGCGGCGAAGGCCAGCGGCGGTTCTGTCGATAAATCGCTGCTCCGACGGATCAAGCAGCGAGCGTTCTCGCTCGGCTTGGACCTGATGGGCTTCTCGACGCACCAAGGCTTCGTGACTCCCGATGCCGACAAACGGCAGAAGAACGTCGAGCACACCGAACGCTGTCTGGAGATGGCTTACGAACTCGGCATTCCAACGATCCGAGTCAACACCGGCCGCTGGGGGACCAGTAAGAACTTCGACGAGTTGATGGCCAACAAAGGAATCGAGCCGCGACTGCCCGGCTTCACCGACGACCAAGGCTTCGACTGGGTCAACGCCAGCTTCGAGAAGCTGCTCCCAAAAGCTGAAGCGTGTGGCGTCGTCATGGGTCTCGAAAACCATTGGGGTCTCGGCCGCGAGGCCAGCGGCGTGTTGCGAGTCCTCAACACGCTCAAGTCGCCGTGGTTGAAGGCGACGCTCGATACCGGCAACTTCCTCGAAAACATGTACGAGCAAATGGCCGAACTCGCGCCGCACGCGGTCCTCGTTCAAGCCAAAACGTATTTCGGTGGCGGCGAGTGGTACGCCCTCGACATCGACTACGCGCGCGTCGCCGACATCCTGCGTCGAGCCAACTATCGCGGCTACATCTCGCTGGAAATGGAAGGCAAAGAAGCTCCGGCCACCGCAGTCCCAAAGAGTCTGGAACTGCTTCGCCGAGCGTTTGCGTGATTCGAGGCGATTTCAAAACTAACCCGAAGCGTCAGCGAGGGGCCTTGGAAATTCAATCGCGAATCGCCCTCGCTGACGCTTCGGGTTAGTTTTGGTTTTTGGATCCGCCTCTACCGATTCCGGTTCCACGCCAGAGCCAGCGGCGCGGCCGCCAACGGAGCCACGACCAGCGCGGCGAGACTGACGGCCAACACTCCCGCGAGCCACGGTCGAGCGGGATGCAGCACCCAATCGAGCACGATCAATCCGCTGAGTAGAGTCCATGCGCTGGCAGCAAAACCGACCGTCGGACTTCCAATCAGCGAACGACGTCGGGCCGTGACGAACGCCCAGACCGTGCCGAGCAAAAGCGCCGCTCCGACGATGACTCCAACTCCGCGAGCGAAGGGCAATTGAGCCGAATCAGGCAGTGCGTACTTTGTGATCAACCCCAGACCGATGAAAAGTCCAAGCAGACCGCAGATCAATTGAGCCAGCAGTTGCGATCGTCCCGTCATCGAGATCGCTGCCAGAACCGACGTGACTGTCCAGCAACCCAACAGCGTCGCCGGGAGATACCACCAGCCAAAGTCTCTCAGGGCTTCGACGTTGGGAACCTCTTGGCGGACGTAAAGACTCGCGAAGAGAATCAGAAACGGCACGGCCCAAATCGTCCACGCGATCAGCACGCTGCGGGCCAAGACTTTCAGAGTCGTTCGGCATATCTCGGTGTTCGTCAGCGGACGTGTCGCCATGAAATGTCCCATCTCAAACGTCGTGTCGTTCGCGCCGAGGTTCCCCAGGAACAATCCGAGGAACCCCATCAGCGTCAGCATCGCACCTCCGGCGACGAAGCCCTCGAACAATGACTTCACGTCGCGGTTGAAGATGACCCAGATGCTCAGACCAATGCACATGCCGAAGACAACGACGGCCGGCAATGCCCAGCCCTTCTTCCGCCACTCCATCCAGAACTGTGCCTGCAACGGACTCGCAAACGCAGGGCCGACATCCGGTGCCGGATCGAACACGCGCTCGACCCAAGCGATGATCCCCAGCGACGGCAGCGGCTCGCCACACCGACGCCGAGCGACTCCGACAACCGCCGCGTAATACGACAGCCCGGCAAACATCAGCAGCGTGAGCACTTCAACCGGAGTCACTTCGACCCACTGATGCGTCGGCTGAGAGAACATCGGCCCGAACCGCAACTTAAACCAGAGTCCCAAAATCGTGCCGACAATCGTGATGGCGAGCACGCTCCACCCCGACTTCTCCGTCGTCCACAACACCGCTTGGATCGCCGCCACTCCCACCGCCGCGAACAGCGCTGGCCCCCACAACGGCCAGCCGACATCAAACACCGCATTCAATACCGCGGTGCTCGCGAGCGACTCCAACGCCATCGCCGCCATCGCCGGCAACATCTGCCAGGCCACGAGCGACGCTGTGGTGATCGGCAACGCATACAACCGCGAGGGCTGACCCGCCGCATCAAACAGCGCGGCTCCAAAGATGAACATGTTGATCTGAATCAGCACGACGTGCATGATCAACAAGCTGGTATCGCCCGGCTCAACCGCCCCCTCGTGCCGCAACGCACTGAGCAGAAACGCCGGCATCAAGTTCGCCGCGAGCGCGAACGCCAACAGATTCCAGCGTCCGCGCGTCAGCATCTCCCACGTCATCGCCACAGGCACGAATCGCATGATGTTCTCTCCTCGTGGTCATTGAAGCCTGAAGCGCCAGCGAAGTTTCTCGCCGACTAAGCTTCGCTGGCGCGTCAGGCTTCAATGCACCTCACCCCTGAATCCGCGACACAAAAATCTCATCGAGCGTCAGCGCGTCATCGCCGACGACGGTGGCCCCGATCGCTTCTGCCGCGCGACGCAGTTGGCCGCTTTCGCCGCTGCAAATGTAAGTCCACTCGGCCCCCTGCCCCACGAACGAGAGCGTTCCGACCAGCGACGGCGGCCGATCGACCGCCTGTCCGAATCGCAGAGTCACGCGACGATGAGACTCTTTAATCTCATCCATCGGCGCGGTCAGCATGATCCGCCCTTGGTGAATGATCGCCACTCGATCGGCGACACGTTCGACTTCATCGAGCAGATGCGACGAGAACAACACTGTCCGTCCCTCGTCGGCAATCGTGCGGATGATCGCTCCCAAAATGTCGCGCCGCACAACGGGATCGAGTCCCGATGACGGTTCATCCAAGACGAGCAACTCCGGTCGATGAGCGAGCGCGACGAGCAGCCCAGCCCGCGATCGCTGACCGCGCGAGAGATTTTTGACGCGCGCGTTGCCGTCGAGATCGAACGCCTCGCGCAGTTCTTCGGCGTAGGCTTCGTCCCAGTTTGGGAAGAACGCCTGCGTGTAGCGCATCAACTCACCGACCCGCATCCAATTCGGCAGGTCGCGATCTTCCGACAGATAGCCAATGCGACCCAGCGTGCCGACCGGGTTCTCGACCGGATCGAGACCGAAGACTCGCACGCTGCCCGACTGCGCCTTGAGCAGTCCCAGAATATGTTTGATGAGCGTTGTCTTGCCGGCCCCGTTGCCGCCGATCAAGCCGAAGACGCCGCCGCGCGGCACGGTTAGCGAAATGTCGTCGAGCGCCGTCTTGTTGCCGAACTGCCGCGTGACTCGACGAATCTCGACGATCGGCGGCGCGGAAGAAGGAAATGGGTCGTGCATGAGATCACTCCTCAGTACGAGTCGATTGCATGGTGGTGTGACGTTGCTGCACCAGTTTGATCACGTCCTCGAGTCCGATATCCATGTGCTGTGCTTCAGCGAGCAACGAGTCGACGCGATGCGTCAGAATTTTCACCCGCTCGCGCCGAGCCAACGGCGAGCCTTGATCGGACACGTAGGTTCCCGCCGTGCGCCGCTTCTCGACGATGCCCGCCGTTTCCAATTCGCGATACGCTCGCGCGACCGTGTTGGGATTCACCAGCAGTTGCTCGGCCAGCACGCGAATGGCGGGCAATTCCTCACCAGCATTCAGCCGACCGGACGCCACCAGATATTTGATCTGGTTCACGATCTGCAAATAGATCGCCACGCCATCGTTGGGAGAAATGTGGATTTGCACGGCGTTGTCTCACAGCGAGCATGTCGGGCTTCGTGTGCCAAACTGTATTAACTCAATAATACAATCGGCAACGAGTCGGTCAAGAGACTAAGTGTCGTGAATCTGAAGATGGTTGTGTTCATTCCTTTGACCACATTCCTTTGACCCGACCGTCATTGATCCGATCGTCAAAGGAATGTGGTCAAAGGAATGAATCGCAAAATGCCTTGACTGACTCTGGTTACGGGCCTTGGCCTCACCAAGATCTCTGCGTTTCAACTCCCTCCTTAACAATCGCTCGGAACTCACAGCACGACCTGCGAAGAGTGTTTGTCCTACCCCGTCGGCTGGTGAAGAGAGCCATGACGTTTACACTGCGACGACCTTGAGGAGGACCAACCATGCCCCGGCACTTGTCATTGAACCCGCGCGGCCAGCTCGTTTTGAAACGACTGCTACGAATCTGCGTTTGCCTGATCATCTTGGTTGCTCAAACAGTCAACGCGGATGACGGGCCGAGTTCCAATGCGATCAAAGCGGCGGTCGCCAAATCTCTGCCGTTGTTGGAAAAGGGAGCCAAGGGTTCGATCGAGCAGCGGAAGCAATGTTTCAACTGCCACAACCAAGGGCTGCCGATCATGGCCCTGACGACCGCCCGGTCGCGCGGCTTCGAGATCGACACCGATCACTTACAGACACAGCTTCAATTCACCGCCGACTTCCTGACTCGCAACAAAGAGAAGTACCGCGAAGGGAACGGCCAAGGAGGCCAAGTCGATACGGCCGGCTACGCACTCTGGACGCTCGACAACGGAGGCTGGAAACCGGACGAAACGACCGCCGCCGTCGCCGAGTATTTCTTGTTGCGGCAAAAGGAGAGCGAACACTATCGGCCTGAGTCGCGCCGGCCTCCCAGCGAGCAGAGCCTCTTCACCAGCAGCTACGTCGCGCTGCGCGGCCTCAAGGTCTTCGGCGTGCTCGATCAGAAAGAACGGATCGACGCGCGAGTCTCACAAATTCGCGAGTGGTTGCTGAAGACGAAACCAGAAGACACTGAAGATCGAGTCTTCCGCTTGCGAGCACTCCAATTGATCGACGCTCCCGAAGCGGACGTCCGCCAAGCCGCGCACGATTTACAACAGACACAACGTGACGACGGCGGTTGGTCGCAACTCACGGACATGGACAGCGATGCTTACGCCACCGGCTCGGTCTTGGTTGCGTTGCATCAGGCGGGCGGAATGCCGACCGATGACCCGGCGTATCGCAAAGGGCTGAGCTATCTGCTCGCGACTCAGAAAGAGGATGGCTCGTGGCATGTGAAGTCGCGCAGCAAACCGTTCCAAACGTACTTCGAGTCCGGCTACCCGCACGGTAAGGACCAATTCATCTCGTGTGCCGCCGCCGGCTGGTCCACAACGGCGCTCGCGTTGGCGCTGCCCAAGAAAATGGAATGAAAACGGAATACTGAATCAGGAATACGGAAGTCAGAATGAGCTGCCATCAAACACTTCTGCATTCCGTATTCAGTCTTCGCTATTCAGTATTCACTCTCACCCACAAAGCACCCAACCTGTCCTAAACGATGTCAGGAGCCTCGCATGTCGCAGGACACTTTCTTCGCCATCAACACCGCCGAGCAGCCGTGGGAAGAACGGTTCAACGAGCGGATCGGAAAATCTTTGTTCCGCAAGAACCTCCACACTGATTCAGAAACGGGTGCCGAGATTCGGCTCGTTCGTTATCCACAAGGCATCATCAATCCGCTGCACACGCACCCGTGCGGACATGGCATGTATGTGCTCGAAGGGACGCTGGTGACGCACAAAGGTTCGTTCGGCCCCGGCACGTTCGTCTGGTTTCCCGAAGGGGAAGCGATGGAACACGGAGCCAGCACCGATGGCGACGTCGTTGTCCTGTTCATCACCAACAAGAGTTTCCGCATCGACTACATCGGCTGACGAGCGATTCGCCTTCGAAGTCCTCGAATCCCACCAAGGAACATCCTCATGAGACAACTCGTTCGCGTTGCGTTGCTGCTGACCGTGTCGTTGATCGGTGCTCAGGTTTCCGATCGAGCGGTGGCTCAAGAGCCGTCGCAGCTCGAAAGTTATCTGCGGCTGAACTACACGAAGTCCGAGCACATGATTCCGATGCGTGACGGCGTGAAGCTGTTCACGTCGGTCTTTGTGCCGCGCGACACGACCAAGAAATATCCGATGATGATGAAGCGGACGCCGTACAACGTCGCTCCGTATGGCGAAGACAAGTACCCGTCGAAGATCGGGCCCAGTGAGCACTTCGTGAAGGCGGGATACATCTTCGTCAATCAGGACGTGCGCGGGCGGTTCGCCTCCGAGGGAGACTTCGTCCAAGTCACGCCGCACTTGCCGAACAAGTCGAAGCCGACCGACATCGACGAAAGCTCGGACACGTTCGACACGATCGAATGGCTGCTGAAGAACATCCCGCATCACAACGGCCGAGTCGGTATGGCGGGGATCTCGTACCCCGGCTTCTACGCGGCGGCAGGGATGATCGACGCACATCCGGCGCTGAAGGCGGTCTCGCCGCAGGCTCCCGTCGGCGATTGGTATTTTGATGACTTCCTGCATCACGGCTCGTTCTTCTTGGCTCACGCGTTCCGCTGGCTGTCGAGCAACGATCACGAACGGACGAAGCCTTCGACCGAACCCGCGAAGCCGTTCATCTACCCGACTCCCGACGGCTACAAGATGTTTTTGGAGGCGGGCTCGGTCGAGAACATCGACAAGCTGTACCTCAAGGGGCAGATCCCGTTCTGGAAGGACATGATGCTGCACCCGAACCGGGACGAGTTCTGGCAGAAGCGAGCCTTAATCCCGCATCTGAAGAACGTCGCCCCCGCCGTGATGACCGTCACCGGCTGGTACGACGCCGAGGATTTGTACGGCTCGTTCAAGACGTATCACTCGGTCGAGAAGCAGAACCCGAAGGTCAACAACGTGCTGGTCGTTGGCCCGTGGCATCACGGCGGTTGGGCCAGCGTCGATGGCGACAAGCTCGGCAACGTCCCGTTTGGATCGAAGACCGGAGCGTTCTACCGCGAACACATCGAGCTGCCGTTCTTCGAGAAGTATCTCAAAGACAAAGAGATTCCTGCTCCCGCCGAGGCGACCGTCTTCGAGACCGGCTCAAACGTCTGGCGGACTTTCGATCAATGGCCACCGAAGAAGACGGAGTCAAAGCAACTCTTCGTGCGCGAGGGAGGCAAACTGGATTGGTCCGCCCCGGAAAGTAGCCCTCTCGTTCCGCGAGAGGAAAGCCGATCTCCGAAACGAACTTCCAATGAAAAGAACGCGACAACCGCGCGCTCGGCTGATCCTCTCGCGGAACGAGAGGGCTACATTGAGGGCTACGACGAATTCGTCAGCGATCCGAACAAGCCGGTCCCGTACTGCGAGATCATCACTCCGAAGATGACGATCGAGTACATGGTCGATGACCAACGCTTTGCTTCGCGCCGGCCGGACGTGCTGACGTATCAAACCGAGCCGTTCACGGAAGACACCGTCGTTGCCGGCCCGCTCGAAGCGGACCTGTGGGTCTCGACCACCGGCACCGACGCCGACTGGATCGTGAAGCTGATCGACGTCCGCCCGGATGCTGCCGAAGGAACGCCGCTGGCCGGTTATCAAATGATGATCCGCAGCGAAGTTTTCCGCGGCCGCTTCCGCAACGACTACGCCAAGCCCGAACCCTTCAAGCCGGGCGAACCGACGCGCGTCCGCTTCGAGTTGCTCGACGTGCTGCACCGTTTCCAAAAGGGACATCGCCTGATGGTGCAAATCCAAAGCACTTGGTTCCCGCTGGCCGATCGCAACCCGCAGACGTTCGTCGACAACATCTACTTCGCGAAGCCCGACGATTTCCGGAAGGCGACTCACCGAGTCTTTCGCTCGGCCGCGCATCCGACGAGTCTGCGGTTAGGTGTGTTGCCAACGGTGAAGTCGGTCTCGAATCCGTAACTTGAGCCGAGTGAAGAGTGGCCGTCGTTCTAAGTTTGGATTGGTGTGCCTCTGCCTTTATCCCGAAGGGATTGCGTCACAAAGCCCAGGGTTGCCGCGCATCGCGGCTACCCTGGGATTATGAGACCATGCCCGGCCTACCCTGAAAGGGTTGCGTCATTTAAGAAATCTCGATGACGGAACCCCTTCGGGGTACATCAACTCATTGAAATCCAAACCCAGGGTAGCTCGCTGCGCGGGCAACCCTGGGCTATGTGACGCAACTCCTTCGGAGTAATGAAACACAAAACCGTCGAAGTTGGAACTATTTCGTGAGGCCGGCTCATGTTCGTTCGCGTCTATTTTTCCACATGTTTGATCCTCTGCGTACTCTCGTCTCTGCGCGCGGCGGAACCGAAGGACGTCACACCGGATGATCCCGACGTTCTCGTTCAAGGCGAGTACGTCGGCGAAGTCACTCGCTCGGACGGCAAGAAGAAACTCGGCGTGCAAATCGTCGCGATCGGCAAGGGAAAATTTCACGCGGTGTGGCGAAACGGTGGGCTGCCCGGAGACGGTTGGGACAAAAATGAAATCGCTCCGCACGAAGCACAGACGACGTCCGGCGTCACGACGTTCAAGGCGGACGAACAGACCGCAACGATCAAAGACGGTGAGATGACACTCACGACGGATGGCAAGGCCATCGGCGAACTGAAACGGATCGTCCGCAAGAGTTCGACGCTCGGTGCCGAGCCGCGGGAACAGCGGGTGTTATCTGCAAAGCCGCTATGAAGTGCAGATGCTCGATTCGTTCGGACTGAAGCCGCACAACCACGAATGCGGCGGCATCCCGTCGATCAAAGAACCGGACATCAGCATGTCCTTCCCGCCGCTGTCCTGGCAAACTTACGACATCGACTTCACCGCCACTCAATTCACCAATGGCCAGAAGACCAAGAACGGTCGCCTGACCGTGCGGCACAACGGAGTCGTTGTCCACGACAACGTCGAACTGACTCACGCCACGACCTCGTCGCCCCTCCCTGAAGGCCCCGACCCCGGCCCGATCAACCTGCAAGACCACAACAGCGAAGTCCGCTATCGCAATGTTTGGTTTGTGGAGAAATAACCATCATCGCTCCGCGTGATGAGCCTTCTGGACTACGACGCTCGACCACCTCAGTCGTCAATGATTCGGGGATCAACCGCCAGGGCGGCCTAGTTTGTCAAATGTAGGGTGCGGTCGAGTCATCGAGACCCACCACTTGTGTGAAATTCCGGTGGGTCTCGATGACTCGACGCCACCCTACGTTCCCCGCGGTACGGCAAACTAGCCAGCCCTGGATCAATTGCGCAAGGCTCGTCACGCGGAGCGATGACGGCTACTTTGTTCGTCAATGCGCGACGTTCCTCCTTCTGACATAGAGGCGAGATCATGCGAAAGTCACCCGCTGTTCGGGGAATGTGCCTGTTGCTGTGTTGGCTCGTGAGTGGCCTAGACGTCCGCGCGGCCGAGTTGGCGCTCAAGGCGGATGTGCTCGATGAGGCTCAGAGCGGCATGTGGCGGGACGGTGACGTTGTTGCCGACAAGGCGGAACAACTGCTGCCGGTGTTGGGCGTGACGAACGTCGTGCCGACTTACATTGGTTGGAATGCGGGACGAGTTGCCGAAGAAGGACTGCCGTCCGAATTTGTCTACCGAGTCGCGTTCAAGCGACCGGTTTCAGTCGGCTCGATCTTTTTGACCGGCACGATGCGCGACGTTTTCGTGCTGAAGGCAGACGTCGATGGGCCGGGCGATCCGAAAGAAGCGAAGCACTGGACGAAGTTGGAACCGCTACCGCGACAATCGGCGGGGGTGTTATTCACTCTGCCGGTGAAGACCGAGACGCGAGCGATCTTACTGCGCGAAAAACGTGAGTCCGGAGGCTCAGTGGTCCACACGTTGCGGCTCTTCAAAGAGCGGCTGCACAACATTGTGCCGTCCGGCTTCGCGTATGCCGATCGTGAATACACGCCGCCGAATACCAAGAACACTTACGCCGCCAGTCGGCTCATCACGGGGATCGGCGAGTGGCGGAACGCGGGCAAGAACAACAACGGCTTCGTCGCGTCGCCGCCGATCACGGACATCAACCCCGCGTGGTTCGTGCTGTCGTGGGAGCAACCGCAAACGCTCAGTGGTGTTTGGCTGCGTGACAATTTTGCGGCTTACGAACTGCAAACGTTCGTCGGCGATGACTCGGTCAATCCGCGCGCGGGGACTACGAAGGAATGGAAGAAGTTCGCCGACCTCAGCGAACGGCGCAGCGGCGGAAGATGGATTCAATTCACGAAGCCGCTGACGACGCGCGGCTTGCGATGGCTCGTCACAAAGACCGAGCGGCCGACGAACATCCCCTACGGCAGCGACGGCGGACCTCAGGTGGCGGAGATCGCGGGGCTGCATGTCTTCACGAATCTCGGTGAGGCCAATGTGCCGGTTCCCGATTTCGGCGAAATCGGGCTACAGGCCCCGAAGCAGATCACGTTCGATGTGCCGAAGTCGCAGAGCGACATGGACCGGCTGGTCACGATGGTCATCGACGGGCCGGATGGACGTCGCGTGAAGAACGTCCTCTCGCGCGAGACGTTCGCGGCCGGGGAGCACACAGCCGGTTGGAATCTGAAGGATGAAAGCGGGGCGCTCGTCGCGCCGGGAAAGTACTCGTGGAAGGCGATCAGCTATGAGCCGCTGCGATTGAATTACGAGACGACGGTTTATCCCAACACGCTGATGCACGCGCCGGAGAATTCGCCGTGGCTCAACGGGCATCACGATTCGGGAGGTTGGCTCGCGGATCACACACCGCCGGTTGGTTGTTGCACGGTCGGCGATCGAGTCTTCCTGTCGGCGTATGTCGCGGAGAGCGGCGTGTCGTTGATCGAGTGCGATCTGCAAGGCCGCAAGAAGTGGGGGCATCACTCGTTCGCGGCGTGGACCGGGCCGAGGTATCTCGCGAGCGACAACAAATCGGTCTTCGTCGGTGCTCAGATTCTCAACACGACGACCGATGCGGTTTGGACCGTCGATATCGACTCGAAAGAAGTGAAGCCGTTTCTCTCGCTCACGCCGACGGCCACTCGCAAGCGCGGGCTCGAAGGGATCGCCGCGAAGCCGGGCGAGTTGGCGTTGTCGATTCAAGCGAAAGAGAACTGGCTGGCGAACGCGGCCGCCGCCGAAGATGCCGATCCCGCGAACTGCTTGCCCTTGTACGGAGCGAAGCGTCCGCCGCGCGTGGCGTATGAAGTGGTCCCCGATCCGCGCGGAGATTTCATGCGGCTGTTCCGACTGATTCAACATCCATCGGGAGGCGAGACGCAGTTTTCGCTGACATATCTGCAATCACCGAAAGGACGTGGCTCGAAGCAGCACATCGTGTTGGCGTTCAACAAGCCGATCGCTCTCGGCAGCGTCGTCCTTCCGGTGCCGCAGACCGAGGCGTACCGCGTGCGGCTCAGCGTGCTGAAGCCGAACCCAAACGAAAAGTATCCGCCGAACCCGGACAAGGAGGCCGATTGGCAAGCGTTTGACGAACATGGCTCGCTGCCGTGGGACGTGATCCCCGCGCCGCCCAACACGCTGACTCGCGCGCTGCGAGTCACCTTCGCGAAAGGTGCCGCTGCCGAGAACGATGCGGTCGCAAAACTGCTCGATGGCGAGAAAGACGAAGACCCGCTCGGCGATGGGCCGAAGGGTTCGACCTCCGGCGATAAAGGGAAGTCGGACGAACTGAAAAAACTCGCGGGCTTGAGCGACGAGAAGAACGGTTGGCTGGGACAGATTGAAGGACTCAAGCTGCTGCGACGACGATTCGTCAGCCAGTTGCCGAAGGCGAACGTGCGAGTCAGTTCTGGCAGCGTGAACGATCTCGGCGAATGGGACGCTCAACGCGATCGGCCGCTGACGGAATCCGATCCCGGCATTTACGCTTTGCAGTGGGACGAGCCGGTCGCACTGCGCGGGCTCGCGATCAAGGAGATCGACGGGCAGTTCACGAAGGTGGATGTGTTGGACGAGAGCCGCACGGAGACCGGCGACGAACTCGACATCGCCGGCCGAGCGGGTTGGACCGAAGTCGCGACTTACGAACAACAACGCCGCGACGTCGGCAACGGCTTCGGCGGACTCGGACTGATGAACCCGCAGGCGCGATACGTTGACGGCTACGTCGACTTCGGCCGCGAGATCAAAACGCGAGCGGTGCGTCTGCGAGTCGTCTCGCAATGGAAGGACAACGGGCAAGCGGCGTGCCTCGGCGTGCGAATGGATCGCGGTGGCCGAGAACTCGATGCGAAACGCTGTCATGTGTATGGCGTCGCTCCGGTGACGTATGTCGGCGGCGAACTCCCCGTCGATTCGGCGGTGAATGATCGGATCGAAATCTATTCGACGGTCGATGCGAAGCTGTTGCGCGAGATGCCGGTCGTTCAGCCGAAAGAGATCGCGTACTCGCCGGATGGAAAGCTGTGGGCGATCAGCGGCAAATCGGTCGTCGCGGTGACGGAGAGTGGTAGCCGAACTCGCCAGAGTTCGGATCGAAGTCTGGCGACTTCGGCTACGACTGAGTCGGCAACGTCCGCAATCACTGACCTCATCGCGCCGACCGATCTCGCGTTTGATCGGCAGGGGAATTTGTACGTCTTCGACAACGCTCCCGAACGGCATCACATCCGCGTGTATGAACCGAGCAAAGGAAAACTGCTGCGAACGATCGGCACCGACGGCGGATTCAAAGCGGGCGCGTGGGTGCCGACTCGGATGGGAGACGTCACCGCGATTGGCGTCGATCAAGAAGATCAACTGTGGGTCGTCGAGAATCAGTACTGGCCGAAGCGAGTCACCGTCTGGTCAATCGACGGCACGTTCAAGAAAGAACTGCTGGGGAACACGGCCTATGGCGGCGGCGGAGTGCTCGACCCGGAAGACAAGTCGCGGCTGTTTTACGGCTCGCTGGAATTCGAGATCGACTGGAAGACGCGCACGTCACGGCTGAAGAATCTCACGACGCTCGACGGCTTCAACGCGGGTGAAGTGCCGATCCGCGTCAACGATCGCATGTACGTCGTCACGCGACCGGGCTTCTCGGAACGATCGGTCGGGATCGTTTATCTGTATGACACCGACAAGCTCAAACCGGCGGCGGCGATCGGGCTGGCGATCGACTTCGATCCGCTGAAGAAACCGGAAGTGCTGTCGAAGCTCGGAGCACCGGACCTCACCAAGCAGTGTTTCATCTGGACCGATCGCTCCGGTGACGGCGAAGTGCAGTCGGAGGAAGTCAAACTGTTCGACCGGCCGAAACACATTCACGGCGTGTCGTTGTTCAATCGCGACCTGTCCGCTCAACAGCAGTCGTTCCGCTACACGGTGAAAGATTTTTTGCCGAACGGCGTGCCGGTGTATGAGGTCGAAGATTTGCTGAAGCGTGCGCCGCGCGATTTGGCCTCGGTCGCTCAACGCCGACAAGATCCGGGCTTCGCGTCACGGACTTTGTTCCGGCTCGATAATGGCAACTTCTTCCGCATCGGCGATGATCCCTGGGTGAAAGAAGCGGCGCTGCGGCCGGACGGAACAGCGGCGTGGAACTATCCGTCGGAAGGGGCCAGCGTGCAGGCGCTGACGTCGTGCGGGCCGTATCACCCTGGGCAGGTCGTTTCCGAATTCGGCATTATCGGCCACGAGACCGCTCACGCCGGAGACCTCGGCGAGTTCGTCGTGTTGCACGCGAATCACGGC
Source organism: Planctomycetia bacterium (assembly GCA_043777235.1). GTDB lineage: Bacteria > Planctomycetota > Planctomycetia > Planctomycetales > Planctomycetaceae > SXKJ01. The sequence goes on along the minus strand of JAYVQJ010000121.1, from coordinate 19,017 downwards.
GCGTGGTCGGTCTGGACCGCCGACGGAATGCTCGTCGGCCCGATCTTCCGCGACCTGCGAACGGGGGCTCGCGCGTGGTCGATGAAGGAGCACGAGCGCGGGATGCCGATGAGCGAACTGACCGCCGGACAAGAACACTTCGCGGGGTACTTCTGCCGCACGAAAGACAACAAGTACTACGTCGTCGCCGGCCACAATCACATCAGCATCGCGGAAGTGCTGGGCCTCGACAGCGCGAAGCGGCAGTCGGGCGAATTCGAGATCACGCCGTCCGATTTGCTCGATGCTGAACGCTGGGAGCAGCAGCAGCAACGCCACGAAGTCTTCGCCCGTGCGCCGGTCATCGACTGCTACCGAGTGAAGGAAGCACCGGTCATCGACGGCAAACTCAACGACTGGAAAACGCCCGATGCTCAAATGGGAACCGACGCCGACTTCCACATCGGCTACGACGATCAGACGCTGTTCGTCGCTTATGCCGTTCGCGGACTCGGCCCGCTGAAGAACTCCGGCCGCGAATTCGACCGCCTCTTCAAAACCGGAGCCTCCGTCGATCTGCAATTCGGCATCGACCCCGAAGCGGATGAAAACCGGCAAGCCCCTGTCGAAGGAGACAAGCGATTGCTGATGACGGTCGCAAAGCTCAGCGCGCCGAGCGGCGCTGCGTCCGGTCTCCCGACCGCGACGTCGAAGCCCGATCAACCGCCACCGATCGCGGTCTTGTTCGACGCGCTTGTCCCTGGCACTCCCGATGACAAACGCTGGCGAGTCGTCTCGCCGGTCGCCGAAGTTTTCTTTGATCGCGTGTCCCGCATCGACGGCGTGAAACTTGCCGTCGAGCAGTACGACAACGGTTACAACCTCGAAGCCGCAATCCCGCTGAAGTCGCTCGGCCTCACGCCCACCCCGAACCTGCGTCTGAAATTCGATTGGGGCGTCTTGAGCACCGACCAAGACGGCAACGTCGTTCTTCGTCGCCGCTACTGGTCCAACCAAGCGACCGGCATCGTTGCCGACGCTCCGTCCGAGGCGCGTCTGACCCCACACCTCTGGGGCCACATCCGCTTCCACGGAATCCGCAGTTCAGCCGAAGACAAACTGAACGACCTCGAACAAATCGCCGGCTCCACAAAGAAGCCCGGCAAAGACGTGAAGAAAGACGTGACCGACATCCTCGATGACCTCGACGACAAACCGGCGAAGAAGAAGTGATCCGTAGGGTGGGCCGAGTCATCGAGACCCACCAAGGCCCCGACCCCGGTCCGATCAACCTGCAAGACCATCAAGCCGAAGTCCGCTATCGCAATGTTTGGTTTGTCGAGAAGTAGCCTCAAGTTTCAGCCACGGATGAAACACAGATTGAACACGGAAAAAATGAGTGGCCTTGAATTTCCTGATCCGTGTTTGGTCCGTGTTTCATCAGTGGCCAAATCGAATTGTTGGCAATCTTTGCGTGAGTTCGACGGGAATGTAGGCGCTCACAGGCGACTCGCTGCCACTCGTTGGTGCAAGGTGTATCTCGCCCGCGTCTTGACGGTCGTCAGGTGGTCCACGCGATCCAAGAGCCGGTCAAGCTCAGCTTGTTCTGATGCGGAGAGCCGGCTTTCGGCATTGCGAGCCAACAATTCATCCAGGCGAATCTGTGCCACAGGCGACAAGACGCCTTCTGCCAAAGCTTCCAGCTCACCGTCGCTCAATCCGATTAGCAGTTCAGGGTCTTCGATCATGTTTTTTCTCCCGTTCCCGGCTCGGATGATATCATGAGCCGACAAGATCGGAACACCCGATTCCCCTCTCTGCGAAAGCCCTGATCCCGGCCCGATCAACCTGCTAGACCATCAAGCCGAAGTCCGCTATCGCAATGTTTGGTTTGTGGAAAAGTAGTTGGTCGTTGACGCCTGCCAGGTTCCAGAAAAGAATCGTTGGCCGTAATGTCGTTGAAGGTCTGATTCGGGAGGACGCCCCAATGTCCAATTTGGCGATGGAACTTGACGAGAAGCTGAAACGCTGGGATCCCTCGACGTGTCAGCAGGTTGAAGTCTTGGTGAGCCAGATCATCGAATTGGCGGATCACGACTCGTTGGATTTGTTGCGTTCGCGATCCGTGGAACAGGAAGTACTGGACCTGCTGGATGACGCCCCGACCCAAACACGGTGAAGTCTGGATTGCGGACCTCGGCCTGGCGGGAAAGACACGATCAACAACCGGCAATTCCTCACCAACGCCGGGCAGAGCCGATAGATTCAACGTCGACTTTGTCCTTTCAACTGGCGACGAAAATGACAGAAACACTGCCAATGTCAGATGGCCGTGATTCTAAGGGACGTGGGGACGCACCATTGGCAACTCGACGGGACTCCGTTCTCGGTGTCTTCGCGTTCGCGATTTCTGCGATCTGGTACTTTCCTTTTTCGCAATGGATTTCAACGACGCCGATCGGCACGTCTTTATTTCTTTGGGGCCAAATCATCTATGCCCTTCCACTGATCGCAGCCGTCCCCGGCATTCCCATGCTTGTGATTTGCCTTCTCTTTCAACGGGTCCGACGCCAAGCGACCCTCTGGTTGGTTTTGTCCGTCCTCTTTATCCCATGCTGCGTCGCGGGCATCGTGCTTGGACACAAGACTCGAATGGCGTGCATGCGCGAATTTACCCAGCGAAGCCAGCCATTGATTGCTGCTGTTCGGAAATACGAACGAGCTCATTCCGGGCCTCCGCAGTCGCTGAATGATCTAGTCCCAGAATACCTTCCGGCTATTCCGGGTACAGGCATGATGGCTTATCCAGAATTCCGATATCACACCGGCATTGAGGCCAAAGACCGCTTCGCAAACAACGCTTGGGCTCTTTCGGTCGCCACACCATCCGGTGGCATCAACTGGGACATGATGTTGTATTTCCCCGATCAGAATTACCCGGATCGCGGGTACGGTGGGTCGCTCGAACGAGTTGGCGATTGGGCCTACGTTCACGAATAGCTTTCCTGGTTTGGATTACTTGAGACAAAGGCATCCCATGCAACGTCGATCAACTCGTCGCGCCTTCCTTCAACAAAGCGTCGTATCCGCAGCGGCCCCACTCTTCATCTCGCGCAGCGCTCTGGCTCAGGGCGATCGACCGGGAGCCAACTCGCGAGTTGGTGTCGCGTTGATCGGCTGCGGTCGGCGCGGGCAGAGCTACATTGACCCCGGATTGCCTCCGCGGGTTCGGATTGTGGCGGCGTGTGATGTACATCGGGGGCGAGCGGAACTGGCGGCTCGCAAGGTCAACATCACCAACAAAGACGTGGTACAGGACTATCGGCGAGTGCTCGATCGCCAGGACGTCGATGCCGTGGTGATCTCCACGCCGGACCACTGGCACGCGCTGATCGCGATTGCGGCGTGTCAGGCGGGGAAGCATGTGTATGTCGAGAAGCCGATGACGCTGTGCGTGGTCGAGGGGCGGCGCATGGTTGAGGCGGCTCGGAAGTATCGCCGCATCGTGCAGGTCGGCAGTCAGCAGCGTTCGACGATTCCGAATCGCGACGGCTGCGCGCTCATTCGCAGCGGAGCGATCGGGCACGTCAAGCAAGTCATCGGGCCGAATCTCAACAGCCCGTGGATCGTCGATCTGCCGGCCGAGCCGATCCCGTCGGAACTCGATTGGGACTTCTGGTGCGGACCGTCGCCGCTGAGGCCGTATCACTCGAACCTGTTCGAGTGCGAAGGGAAGCCCGGCTGGATGGAGAGCCGCGACTTCAGCACCGGCAACATGGGGAACTGGGGCGGCCATGCGTTCGATCAAGTGCAATGGGCGCTGGGCATGGACGCGACCGGCCCGGTGCGTGTGCTGGTCGATGGCCCACCGCTCGATCCGCCGCGCTACACCGCTCCCGAATCGCGCGATCGCGGCTGGAACCTTTGCCGCCGCCCGTCGCTGGCGTTCGAGTACGCCAACGGCACACGCTTTGAACTCAGCACCGGCTCGATCAGCGGAGCCATCTTCATCGGCGAGAAAGGCAAAGTCGAAATCCGCCGAGGCAGCGTGCATTCCAACCCGATGGAGCTGATCGAAAACGTGCAACTCCCCGACGGCCCGTCCTACACCGTCGCCCACATCAACAACTGGCTCGACAGCATCGACACCAACACGCTCCCCGTCGCCGACGTCGAGTGTGGCCACCGCACCGCCACGATCTTTCACCTCGGCAACATCGGCAGACAACTCGGCCGCAATCTGAATTGGGATCCCGTCGCGGAGAAGTTCGTCGGAGATGACGAAGCCAACCAGTTGCTCGACCGACCAAGACGCAAAGGGTATGAGTTGCCTGAGAAGGCGTAATGTCGCACAGATCGAGACTTGACTGAAACAAACGATTTTGGGCTGCTAGGTATGGTGAGCGAGATGAACACCGCGAATCGGAGTTAGTGATTCGGTTTCGGGCGAATTAAGATTGGCCACTGATGGGAGTCGTAGAATGAATAGGAAAACAGACATCGACCGTTTGGTTCGCAGTGCGAGGGAAGATCTGCAAGTCATCCAGAACAATCTTTTGACCCGTACCCAGAAAACGTCCTTCGACCGAATCAAGACCAAAATAAAAAGTGTTCTGGAACATCTTCGGTCAGCATTGGATTATGCGGTACATGACATCGCCCAACTGGCTCCCGCTGGAGCGCTACCGAAAAAGATCTATTTTCCTTACATCCATCCGATTGACAAATTAGGCAATCAGAAGACATCGGCGGGAATCATCCATGAGTTCGCGAAGGAGAGTCAGTATGGATACCTTCATCAGCACATCGCGAAAATCAACGCTCCGCTCTATAAAGAATTAGAAGCAGTTCAGGGGCAGCAATGGCTGTCAGACTTAATAGAAGCGGTTAATTCTCAAAAGCATCAAAGCCTGGTGAAATTGGGCGAACCGCAGATCCATGATGGATCAGGCCTCGTGCTGCTTGGTGAAGGATCAGCTTTCATCGCCGATAGCGGCGCGACAGTAAGGATCGACGGGCAGCGAATTCAAACTCCGTTTGAGGTTCGGGTTGGATCATCAATTCCGCAGGAACTTGCAGCGATCTTTTACGAGACGGAAGAGATTGAGGAATCTCGTTTCAAAATGGAGTGGGTCGATCGGCTAAAGGATTGGACTGACAAAACGGAGAGTTTGTTGAACACTCTGTATCGTCACATTCATTGAATCCAACCTAAAAACCCTTGGACGCCCCGATCGACTTTGCACGAGAGCTACCCAAAGGAGCTTCCCATGTCTGTAGCCTCGCTACCGATTCCGCAATCCGAGATCGCAAGCTTTTGCGAACGTCACCACATTCAGCGGTTGGCATTGTTTGGGTCGGTGTTGCGCGAGGACTTCGGTGCGGCGAGCGACGTGGATGTGCTCACCGAATTCAAGCCGGGGCATGTTCCCGGTTTGGCGTTCTTCGCCATGCAAGAGGAACTTTCCGCGTTGTTCTGCCGGCAGGTGGACCTGAATACGCCACAGTGCCTCAGCAAGTATTTTCGAGACGACGTGCTGGCTCAGGCGAAGGATTTGTATGTCGCACCATGACGACTCGATCCGTTTGCGTCACATGCTCGACGCTTGCCGTGAGTCCGTTCAGTTTTCGCAAGGCCGATCGCGCGGTGACCTGGACTCCGACCGGTTGTTTCAGCTTGCGATGGTCCGGCTCGTCGAGATCATCGGTGAAGCGGCGTCTCGCCTGACCAAAGAAACGCAGGTCGGGTCCGCTCACATTCCTTGGCCTCAAATCATCAGCACGCGCAATCGGCTGATCCACGGTTACGACCAGATCGACCATGACATCCTGTGGAACATCCTGACGCAGGATCTGCCGCCGCTGATACCAGCCTTGGAAGACCTCTTGTCGAAACCGTGACTGGCTGATTCGATCACGCTCAATTTCCAGGGCCGCTATTACTTTGCCGAGTGGCGTTTCACATGGTCTAGGATGCGTGCGAAGAACGCTTCCTGAATGTGCGGCGGCGCGGCGTGAGCCATCAGCGGTTCGTTGAGCATTTCTTTTTTGCCTGGCAGCGCGTTGAACGCGGCGTAGCAGCTTGTGGGTGGGCAGACGGCATCGACGAAGCCGACGCTCAGGATGGCTTCGGCTTGGCAGCGGCTGGCGAAGTTGACGGCATCGACGTAGCGCGAGGCTTCGAGAATGCGCGGATCGGGTTTGGCGTCGGTGCCATCGGGAACGAGCTTCGGCCAGCCGTTGATTCGTCCGGAGGCTCGGCCGGAGTGATCACAGATCGCGGGAACGCCCGACGCGATGATGGTGACTCGTGGATCGAGGCCGCCCGCGACAAGAGCTTGGCCTCCGCCTTGGCTGTGGCCGACCACAGCGACAACCTTGCCGTCCCATTCGGGCTGCGACGTCAGGAAGTCGATCGCTCGCACCAATCGCAGAAACATGCCGCGAAAGTAGCTGGTCTCGCGACTTTCGCGGCCGGTGGAAGAGTAGCCTTTCAATTTTCCATTCGAGAGTTCCGTGTAGAACTCGTTTGGCTTGCCGTTCGGAATGCCGTGAGCATTGATGTCGAGCGACAGCATGCCGTGCTTCGCGCCTTGAATCGCGTTGCCGATCGCGGAACTGCGCACGCCTGCTCCGTGAACCCACAGAATCGCTGGCAGACTTTTCGGCTTGGCGTTCGCCGGCCGAGCGAAGTAGCCCGACACCGGCGCGTCGCCAAGACATTTGATCTGCACGTCGAAGCATTCGAGATCGTCTTTCATCACCGGTTGATTGGCGGGAGTGAGTTGTGGTTCGAGCGGCACGGCGGCGAGTAGCTTTTTCTGTTCGCTCCAGAAGGAATCGAAGTCATCGGGGACAGGCAGACTTAGCCCGATCTTCGTCGGCGAGAATCCCGCTCCGGCCGCAGCCTGCAACTTCTTGCCGTCCGGCGCATCGAATGTCGCATGACACTGGAGAAAGCCCGGTTGCTTTCCGGTGACTGCGACGACGCCCGGTTGATCTGTGGTCGTCACGCTCCCGACAGGAAATCCCCCCGCCTCGCCGCTCTTGAGGAAATCATCGACGACAAACTTCACGGCCGCGTTCGGGACAACTTCGTCCCCTTTGCTGACCGTGATGAAGAATTTCGCATCGCTGCCGGTTTCGTAGATCGCGTCCTTGCGATCCGTCACGACTCGAAGCTGATAAGCCGGATCGGCGGCGTGCAAATTCGCGGACGTTGCCACGACAAGCAGAAGCGACAAGAGACAATTCGCCATTCGCATCCAACGTGATCTCAACATGGCATTCAGTCTCCTTGAGTTTCTTCGGCAGCGTTGACCAAGACGGGCTTTCGCATTGATGATCTTGAGCGAAGCACGTCTCACATGGCAATTCAGGAGACCAACGATGAATCGATTTTGTCTGGCAACTTTCGTCCTGTTGCGACGATGGCGGAACCAAAGCGGCGAGCCGGGCGGCGTCAGCCCTCGGACATTCGATGAATCGATTCAGGTCCGGGGGCTAACGCCGCCCGGATCGTCAAAAAGACGTGTGCTAAAAACTCACATCCTTCTGGTGATGACTCTATTGACGTCGTTGCTGAGCCAATCACTGAATGCCGCTCCGCCGGAGGAGTCGCTGAACAGGAAGCCGGAGATCACGGCCACGTTCTCGATCGTTGCCGTCGATCCTGACAATCATGTCTGCGGTGCCGCCGTCGCCAGCAAGTATCCGGCGGTCGGCAAGGTCGTGCCGTATGTCCGAGCCGATGTTGGAGCGTTCTGCACTCAGCATTATCACGTCCCGAAGTGGGGCGAGCCGGCGCTCGATCTATTGCAAGCGGGCAAACGGCCGGAGGCGGTGATCGCCGAACTGCTCAAGGACGACAAGACTCCGGAACTGCGTCAGTTAGCGATCATCGACATGCAGGGCCAAGCTGCCGTCCACAATCCGACGGCCGCTCCGGAAGGAAGCCGCTACTGGGGAGCCATGACCGGTCGCTTCTACTGCTGCCAAGGGAACACGCTGGCCGGCCGCGAAGTCGTCGTCGCGATGTCGAAAGCCTACGAGGAGACGACCGGTAGTCTCACCGATCGCCTGATGGCTGCGCTCATCGCCGGCGATTGCGCCGGAGGCGATCATCGCGGCCGACTCGCCGCCGGCATTCGAGTCGCGAAGAAAGGGGTCGACGGCGATTGGTTCTCGCTGCACGTCGACAAGAGCGACGACGCGGTCGTTGAACTCGCGAAGCAATACGCCGAACTCAAACACGACGCCAAAGGAACGTGGCGCGGAGCCAAACTGCCGTTCCAGCATCCTTGCCCCGACCGCCCGAAATTGTCGGCTCAGTAACCCGACGCGTCAGCGAGGGCGATCGCTTTACGAAGCTCCGAATACCCCTCGATTCGTCGAGTATTCGCCCTCGCTGACGTTTCGGGTGACTGAGCGGAACCGCAAAGCGCGCCGCGATGTTCACGCTCAGAAATCGTTGATCAACTCGCCGCCGTTGCGAGTGAAGAGAGCATCAACGATCGCTTGCGGAGTCGTGGTGTGAATGAACCTCACCGACCCATCAGCCTTCAAGAATTGCATCCCATTCCCGCCCTCGTGTGGTCCTGAGAAACCCTTTGGATCGCCGAGCGTTGGATGATTCGCGATTTCGATGTCTTCCGGTTTCGTCCACGGGATCTTCGTGCGCGTCGATTCGCCGATCAGCAGCGTCATCGAAGTTCCGTCGGTGATCTCCGAAATGCTGACCGGCTTCGTGCCTCGGAACGCACAGTCTTTTCCGAGCACCGCCGCGTAACTCGTGTAGCCGTTTGCAACTGACGGGCCGGGTCCATCGCTGCATGCCAAGACGCCAATCGCCAACACTGGCGGTTTGGTCTCACAGGGCCGCGAGGGACACGCGAAGATTTCGGGCATCTTCGCCAACAGCTTGCGGTTGTTCGGCCCATCCCACGGCTCGTCGAATTTGTACTCGGCGTACAACTCAGACTGTTCGAGCATCGGCAGAATGAGCACTCGCCAGCTATGCCACTTCCGGCCATCTGGTCCCAGCACGAATGCCGGCGGAAACGTGCCGTAGGTGTCATGGTAGTTGTGGAACGCCAACCCGAACTGTTTCAGATAGCACTTGCAGCTCGACCGACGCGCCGCTTCGCGCGCCTGCGGCACGGCCCCGCTCAGCCACCAAGCCGGATACGACAGCAGCAGCGCGGCGATTGCCAAGAACTTGATCAACCCACGCCAGCGACTCGTGACGCGCGCAGACGCGAGCAGAACATCGCCCACATCAGACGGAATGTTGCTCATCGGACAACCCTTTACGGCGAACGGACAACGACGGGCTTCAATGGTCGAAAGTCTATCACGGCGTTTCCACGCAGCCGACACCAAAACGTTGGTGGCAGTTCAGATTCGAGAGCTGGGAAAAAGTCATCCACCAGTCCGGCTTCCGCGGCTTGCGAAAGACTTTCGAGCGGCGGCAACTCCACCGACTTCAACAGAACCAAACGGCTCGCCGGCCAGTGGATCGCGATCCACGCGGCGAGCGAATCGCTCGTCACGTCCCAGGTGTGCGGCAATGGCTTCAGGCCGACTTTGTGCGTGGCCTCTTCGATGCTGACGAACGCCATCAGGTCGAGCAGCGGCACGCGACCGCGCTTCCACGCCGACTCTGCGGCGGCGCGATTCGAGACGAGTTCCAGCTCAGGCATCAGCACCAGCAGCAATCGTTGATTCAGTCGGAGCGATTCCATCGCCAGCCAATGTGATTGCTCTTCGTCGAGCTGATGTGCGTCATGCCAACGTCGGACGACATCGGCCGCGTCGCCACCGCCGCAGATCAACAACGGCCGGTCGCCGTCGAGCTTCGCGAAGACCGCTCGCAACCGACCTGACAGATCGGCGAGATCGAGCAGACTGCCGCCAAGTTTCAGGACGGTGACGGACATGTGGAGGATGGGCACTCTTGCCCGTCGTCTTGAAAGGAGGGGACGGGCAGGAGTGCCCATCCTCCGAAATCAGTCGATGATCTTATTGATGCCGTACTCGACGATGCCGCGAGCACCGGCGGACTTGAGGGCCGGGATGATCGTGCGGACGAGCGACTCATCGACGATCGTGTTGACGTCCACCCAATCAGGATCGGACAGCGACGAGACCGTCGGCATTTGCAGCGCGGGAAGTTGCTTGAGCACGTTGGGCAAATCGGTTCGGCGGACGTTCATCATCAAGCCGACTTTCCCTTCGGCATTCAAACAGCCGGCCAGCATCAGCGAGATGTTGTCGATCTTGTTCCGCTTCCACGGATCGGCGGCGGCGGTTTTGTTAGCGATGAAGCGGGTTGTGCTCTGTAACAGTTCTTCGACGATCCGCAGGTTGTTGGCTCGCAGCGAGCTGCCGGTTTCGGTGACTTCGACAATCGCGTCGGCCAGCATCGGCGGCTTGACTTCGGTCGCACCCCAACTGAATTCCACCTTCGCAGTGACGCCGTGCTTGGCGAGGTAGCGGGTCGTCAGGCCGACGACCTCGGTCGCGATCCGCTTGCCTTGCAGGTCTTTGACCGATTTCACCGGCGAGTCGTTTGGCACGCACAGCACCCAACGCACTGGATTGCGGCTGACCTTTGAGAACATCAACTCACAGATTTCGGTGACATCGGCATTTGTCTCTTGAATCCAATCGAAGCCGGTGATGCCGGCGTCGAGCACTCCCTCCTCGACGTACCGCGCCATTTCCTGAGCGCGGATCAACATGCACTCGATTTCGGGGTCGTCGATCGTCGGGTAGTAGCTCCGCGACTGAAACTTGATGTTGTACCCCGCGCGCTGAAACAGCGCGGCGGTCGCCTCTTGCAGGCTGCCGGCGGGAATGCCGAGCTTGAGAATGTTGTCTGGCATGAAAACCTCGGAAGAGTTTTCCACGCGAAGACGCGAAGCCGCAAAGGTTTTGATTTCGCCCTTTGCGTCTTCGCGTCTTCGCGTGAAACAAATTCATTTCTTATAGACCGACTTCGGATCGAAGACTCGATCACCGACGACGGTGACGTTTCCGGTCGCCGGATCGACGCGGCGGAAGAAGCAGCTTTTGTAGCCTTCGTGACAGGCGGCTCCGCCGATTTGATTCACTTTCACGAGCAGCGTGTCGGCGTCGCAGTCGTAATAGATTTCTTTCAGCTCTTGAACGTTGCCGCTCTCTTCGCCCTTTCGCCAGAGCTTTTGGCGACTGCGGCTCCAGTAACAGATGCGACCGGTTTGCAGGGTTTCCTGATAGGCCGCTTGGTTCATGTAGGCCAGCATCAGCACGTCGCCAGTCGCGATGTCTTGCGCGATGACGGGGATGAGTTCAGCTTTGGAAAAGTCAGGACCGTCGGACACGGGAGGATTCCTCTTATGTAGCTCAGTTGCTCCGCAACTGAGATTCCCAATGTGGCTGCGAGTGATCGCGGGAATCAGTGGGAGGCTAGCGACGTTAGAAATGCGAGTCATGGAATGACTCGCCTACGGTTACAGATATTCGTTGATGATGTTCTCGATCATTTCCTGACGGCCGGATTCGTTCGGATCGGGGTTGCCTTTGCCGAGCATGTATTTTTCCAGCTCGGCGAAGCCGACTTTGCCCTCTTCGATTTGCTTGCCGATGCCGGAGTCGTAGCTGCGGTAGCGCTGCTTGACGATGTCGGCGAGCACGCCTTCTTTGCGGATTGCGGCGGCGATCTTCAGGCCGCGAGCGAACGCATCCATGCCGCCGACGTGAGCGTAAAACAGATCAAGCGGCTCGAACGATTCACGGCGGACCTTCGCGTCGAAGTTGACGCCGCCGGGTGCGAGGCCGCCTTGCTTCATGATGACCAACATGCACTGCGTCGTGAGATAGATGTCGGTCGGGAATTGGTCGGTGTCCCAGCCGAGCAGCAGGTCGCCGGTGTTCGCGTCGATGCTGCCGAGTGCTCCTTGGATCGAGGCGTATTCCAACTCGTGCATCATCGTGTGACCCGCGAGCGTGGCATGGTTCGTCTCGATGTTGAGCTTCACGATCCCTTCGAGATCGTTCGCGCGGATGAAGTTCAGACACGCAGCGGCGTCGTAGTCGTACTGATGCTTGGTCGGCTCCTTCGGCTTCGGCTCGAAGAGGAACTGGCCCTTGAAGCCGATCTTCTGGGCGTGGTCGTGAGCCATGTGCATGAACTTGGCGAGATGATCCAGCTCGCGTTTCATGTCGGTGTTGAAGAGGTTCATGTAGCCTTCGCGACCGCCCCAGAAGACGTAGTTCTCGCCGCCAAGTTCGTTCGTGACTTCGATCGCCTTCTTCACTTGAGCGGCCGAGTACGCGAAGACGTCGGCGTTGCAGCTCGTTGACGCTCCGTGCATGAATCGCGGATTCGAGAACAGGTTGGCCGTGCCCCACAGCAGCTTGATGCCGGTCTTGGCTTGAGCTTCTTTGAGCTTCTCGGCGACGGCGTCGAGGATCTTGTTCGTCTTGGCGAGGTTCGCTCCTTCGGGAGCGACGTCGCGGTCATGGAAGCAGTAATACGGCACGCCGAGTCGCGAGATGAAATCGAACGCCACATCGACTCGGTTGAGTGTGTTCTTCAGCGAGTCGGTCCCGTCGTCCCACGGGCGCTGCATCGTGCCGGGTCCGAACGGGTCGGAGCCGGTCCCTCGGAACGTGTGCCAATAGCAGACACTGAACCGCAGCCAGTCCCGCATCGAGCGGCCTTCGACGACCTTGTTCTCGTCGTAGTGCTTGAAGGCCAACGCTCCCTTTTTGGCTTTCGGGTCGAAGGGGATTTTCGCGGGAACGTTCGGGAAATTGTTGCTCTTGGCCATGAGATGCTCTGCTCGAATGCGAAAGGAAACGGGAGATTTTCAGGTCCGCTGCGACGACCGACCGCCGCGCGGTTCGGCAGGGTAACGGGCGTCGAACAGTTCGCCAAGAATCGGCTTGTCGGGTGATTTGGAGATGCGATACAAGCCCCAGCGATTGCGGAGGATGGGCACTCTTGCCCGTCCAGGATTGCGAATCGAGCGACGGGCAAGAGTGCCCATCCTCAAGAGGCAAGGATGCCCATGCAGAACTCACGTTGGTGGAACGGAATCGTCGGCGGAGTCAGCGGACTCGCGCTGGTCGCTGCGGTTTGTCAGTTTTGGTTGAACGCTGGGACGTCGCTGCCGGCTCAAACGGCATTGGCCGTGACGGTAATCGTCGCGGTGCTCGCGAACGCTTGGATGCCGGCGCGCTGGCGATTCGGACTCGTGGCTCCGTCGATTCGGCTGTTCCTGTTGTCGGCCTGGTCGGTCGCGCTGCCGAGTCTGTTCGCCGCTGCATGGCGAGCGGTTGAAGGGACTGGTTTTGATTTTTCGTCGTCATTGATTGGTCAGTGTTGCTGTCTGACGTTGTTGGCGCTGGTGACTCTCGGAGTCCCCGCGATTTGCTCGCTGAGTTTGATCGTCCCGGAACGGCGGACGTCATTCGGTGTCGGTTTCGCAACGACATTTGCGATCGGAGGACTCGGACTGGCGAGCCTCATCGGGCCGGATGGCTGTGGGTTGCTGTCCTCGGTTTGCGGGCTGATCGCGTTCGTGACGCTGCTTGTGCGCGGGTCGCGCGACAACGTGGGGCAGGTTTTCAACCTGCCCGTCCAACCTGCCAAGGTATTGAAAGGACAGGTTGAAAACCTGCCCCACATTGTCGGGCTGATCGCGGCAGGGATCGCGTGGGTGATCGGACAGAGATTGTGTCGGCAACTGATTCCCGATTCGTTTGCGCTCATGACGTTTGAGTGGTCGGTGCTCGTGGCCGGGATCGCTGTCGGAGGTTTGTTGTTCGGGAAAACTCAGCCGCGACAACTGCTGGTCGGTGGTTTGGGATTGGTGTGCTGGATGTGGTTGCTCTTAGCGGCGTTCCCGCTCGGAGTTCGTCTGGCACTGTGGGAGAACTCGACAATCTCGCAAGTCTGGCTGTTGCAGTCGCTGAGGATGGCGATAGTCGGCGTGGTGCTGGGACCGATCGTGATCGGTGTTGGTGCATTGATCGGTCGCAGTGGTTCATTTTTTGGAGTCGCGGCCTCGCTGAGTTCTGCGACGTTGGCGATGTGGCTGCTGCCGTCGATTGGTGTGTGGAATCTCGCATTCGTCGCGAGCGTCCTGCTGTTGTTGGTTGTCGCAGTTGATCGACTTCGTCGGACAAAACTCATTAGCCGGAACGCGCTAGCGTCCGGTTCAATGGCCACAACACAACCGGACGCTAGCGCGTTCCGGCTCACGAGGTTGAGTGCCGGTGTGGTCGCTGCGATGCTGCTCTTCGCGCTGACGGCTCCGATTTGGGTGCGTTATCGGCCGGAATTGGCGGCGAAGGTGTTGTTCGACACAGGAGTCTTCGTTGCCTCACGAGCGGAAATTCCGTGGGAGCAGCTTTCCGTTTTGGACGAAGGACGAGCGGCGGTTGTTGTCGAAGGTGATCGCGGGACTCTGACCGCGTGGAAGTTTGCTGGTTCGCGATTCCTCGTGCGTGAGAACGGTATTCCGAAAGGGACGCTCGCCACAAATGCGAATTTGGCTCCGAGATTTCTGCCGGATGTGTTGCCGACGGTGCTGCCGCTAGTGACTCACGAGCGGCCGCAGAGCGTCTTGCTGCTCGGCCTGCGAGTGGGTGAACCGCTTGTGGCAGCGACCGTGTTTCCGTTGCAGCGAATCGTCTGTGTCGAAGCGGATCGAGGTGTGACAAGTCTGTGTCGAAGCCTGCTGTCGCGCGACAGTGTTGCTTCGGCGATGAATGATGATCGAATGGAAATTCGCGTCTGCGATCCGGCGCTCGCAGTGCGGACGATGCGTGAGACATTCGATGTGATCGTTGCTTCGGCCGATCAACCTTCGTTGTCGCAGGCAAGCAACTCGTTCACGGTCGAGTCGCTGCACGCGACGGCCAAGCGCCTCAACGACGAGGGCTTGTTCGCGATCCGATTTCAGCACGTTGATCTCGGCCTGCGCTCGGTGCGAGCGTTGGCGGCGACGATGTCGGCGGTGTTTCGCGAAGTCGCGGCGGTCGAGATTGCTACGGGGGAATTGCTGTTCCTCGGCACGCAGTCCGAACAAGGATTCGCTCGCGAGGGATTCATCGAGCGTTGGCAGCGTCCGCAGGTGCGGCAGTTGTTGGCGTCAGCCGGCTGGGATTGGTCGGCTCCGTTGCGGTTGCCGATGTTGAATCACGAAGCAATTCAGGAACTGGCGAGTCAACGCGGAGGGGTCATCAACGTTGCGTCTCGTTCGACGTGGCCGTTCCGTCTGCCGACCGAAGTCATGCGTTGGGAGAACAAGCTGCAACTCGTGCAAACGGAATTGGCCAAGCACAGCCGCTTCTTGCTGGCTTGGGGTGGCGACGCAGCGGACAACGCCGATGTCGCGGCTCGGCTGAGCGAATGGGAGTTGTCACGAGCCATCATCCGTCGGCATCAAGACGAGTTTTGGGCGTATCGCAAACAAGTCAAAGACCACATGACCGGCTCGACGCGAGCGATGATTCAGCAAGTCAGCCACAAGAAGACTGAGTCGGGACTGCATCCCGACGATGACCGGCGACTGAAGTATTTCCGAAAGATCGGTGAGCTTGCGAAGAACTCGCAACTGACCGACGCAAACCTCGACCAACTGCGCCGCTTCGAGTCGCCATTCGATCCGCTCGTCACGCCGTTCCTGCATCAAGAAGTCGTTGAATTGAGTGACCGCTGCACAGATCGCGATCCGGCCAACGAACTGCGACATCGGCTCGCAGCGATCTACTTTTCGACGCCGGCCGATCGCTCGATTCGCAACGTTGCCAACGCGCTGCAATTCGTGAATTCAACGCCAGCAGCGATTCCCGATAAGACCGAGCGGTTCGATCAGATCAACGCGCTGCTGCAAATGCTGTTGGCTCGCTGGGGCGCTCGAGGCGAGTTTCGGCCGACGTCATCGCGAGTCGCGCTCAATGACATCGAACGGAGCATCACCGCCGCCGAGACTTCCTTCGCGACGTTGGATGCTTTGTCGGCCGAGGGAATCGCTCCTGTCGCCGAATGGGAGGCTCGCAAGCAACATCTTGAACGCCGGCTCGTCCGCCCGCTGCGAACCTACCGCGGCCAAGTCTTGCAGCACTACGTCAAGAACGAGCGAACGAAAGAAGCGGCGGAGAAGTTGCCCGCTGGCAATGTGGTCGGCGATCACGATTCGCCTCCGCTCGACCAGTGAGTCGTGGTGTTTGAGAGTCAGAGAGTGTGAGCGTGTCGGTGAAGAACGACCGCGCTCCCCGACCCTCACACTCTCAAACCAGCTCCCGGCAATTCCTGCCGGACCCAATCACCAAGTTCTGTCAAACTTGGCAAACTTTTCCAAAGTTTCCGGTCGTAACGACCGATGAAGAAAGGTGTGTGTCAGACCAAACGGACTTGGTGAGAGGCTCGAATCATGCGGTGGAACGGAATCTCGGCGAGCGTGACGATGTTGTTGTTGTGCCCCTTGATGCTGGCCGCGACCGGCTGCCAAACATCAGTCGGCGGGCAAACGCTCCCGTCCCCGTACTATCTGAAGGACGACGTCCAGTACTACCCGGCCGGCCCCGAGTTCAAGCTGAGCAATCAGGTCCGGGCTCTCGAAGAGTACAAGCTCGATCGCGAGAAGCTGCGAGCCGGCGTCGAGGAAGACGCGCGGCAGTAATGCTGAGTAGCCCGGACGCCCACGTCCGGTCGATCGACGCGAAGAGGTCGGGCTATGTGGCAAAACAGGAAAGCTTGGGGCTGCGAGTTTGCCATATCGTGCTTGCTATTGCTGTCGGCCGTTGGCTGCCGGACGGAAATCAAGTCACCCATACCGTCGCCGTACTACCTCCACGATGGCCCGGTTGCCACGAGACCCGATCATCTCGG
Organism: Planctomycetia bacterium; assembly: GCA_043777235.1. Classification (GTDB taxonomy): domain Bacteria; phylum Planctomycetota; class Planctomycetia; order Planctomycetales; family Planctomycetaceae; genus SXKJ01. Next base: position 2,153 of record JAYVQJ010000121.1, on the reverse strand, counting down.
CCCAGAAGCGATTCGGGCCTTTGAAGAATACAAGCTCGAACGCGAGAAGCTGCGAGCCGGTGTCGAGGAAGATGCGCGGCAATAATGCTGAGTAGACCGGATGCCCACGTCCGGTCGGTGCTGTCGAAGAACGGACGTAGGCGTCCGTTCTACGCATTGACGGCTTGACCTTGCCGAAATGGGCTGGATAAAGTGCCGCCCACTTTCCGACAGGAATCATCATGCGATCCGATCTGCGACTTCTTGCCCTTGCCCTTAGCCTTCTCCTGCGTTGACGCGGGGCTTTGGTGTCGTTGTCGCTGTTGACCGTGCGAATACACCCTGAGCCTCCGCTGGAGGCTCAGGGTTTTTTTGTTTGTTGGAGGATGGGCACTCCTGCCCGTCTTCTTCCTTCACTTTCCGTTCGGGTCGGGCAGGAGTGCCCAACCTCCAGGAGTTTGCGATGTCCATTCAGCCTGACACGATCACGATTTTCGACACGACCTTGCGCGACGGCGAGCAGTCTCCGGGCTGCAGCATGAACTCGGCCGAGAAGCTGGAGATCGCGAAGGCGCTCGTGGAACTCGGAGTCGATGTCATCGAAGCGGGTTTCCCGATCGCGTCGCCGGACGACTTCGAGGCGGTGCGCGCGATCGCTCGCGAGTTTGGCAACCGCACGGTCATTTGCGGGTTGGCTCGCTGCCGTAAACCAGACATCGACCGGGCGTGGGAAGCGTTGAAGGAAGCGGAGAAGTGCCGCATTCACGTCTTCTTGGCGACCAGTCCGATTCACCGCGAGTTCAAACTGAAGATGGCTGAGGAAGAAATCCTCCGCGCGACGGTCGAGATGGTGAAATACACGCGCGACTTGATGTGCTCGCGCCCGGACATCACGACGCCGAACTTGGAGTTCTCGCCGGAAGACGCGGCTCGGACAGAGCTCGACTTCTTGTGCCAAGTGGTTGAGAAGGCGATCGACGCCGGCGCGACGACCGTCAACATTCCGGATACGGTCGGCTATGCGACGCCCGCGCACTTCAAACGCTGCATCGAGTATCTCAATGCGAACGTGTCGAACATCGGCAAGGCGGTCATCAGCACGCACTGCCACAACGATCTCGGCTTGGCGGTCGCGAACAGCTTGGCCGGTGTCGAAGCAGGTGCTCGGCAAGTCGAATGCACGATCAACGGCTTGGGCGAACGAGCCGGCAACGCGGCGCTCGAAGAGATCGTGATGGCAATCAAAACGCGCGGCGACTTTTATGGTGTGAAGACGAACATCAACACGCCGAAGCTGTTCCCGATCAGCCGCTTGGTCAGCCGCATCACGGGCATGACCGTGCAACGCAACAAGGCGATCGTCGGACAGAACGCGTTCGCTCACGAGGCGGGCATCCATCAGCACGGGATGCTCCAGAACCGGCAGACCTATGAGATCATGAAGCCGGACGATGTCGGTTACGTCGGCACGAATCTGGTCTTGGGCAAGCACAGCGGCCGGCATGCGTTTCGCGATCGAGTCAACTCGCTGGGCTTCGTGCTGGAACCGGATGTCTTCGAGCGAGTCTTTGACGAGTTCATCTCGCTCTGCGACAAAAAGAAAGACGTCTACGACTCGGACATCATCGCGCTCATTGAAACTCAAGTCGGCGAAGAGCGTGATGTGCCCGATCGTTGGAAGCTGATCAGCGTGCAGACGTTTGCCGGAGCCGCGACGATCCCGACCGCGACTGTCGAGTTGCAATGCGAGAACGATCCTCCGGTCCGCGATGCCGCGACGGGCGACGGGCCGCTCGATGCGATCTTCCTGGCGATGAAGCGGATCACCGGAGTTGCCGGGACGCTCCGAAACTTCCAAGTTCGCAGTGTCACCGGCGGTGAGGATGCTCAGGGAGAATCCTTTGTCGAGATTCTCGTCAACGACAAGGCGTATCACGGCAAAGGGATCAGCACCGACATCATCCAAGCTAGCGCCGAGGCATACTTGAAGGCGCTCAACCGCGCGATGTCTGACAAGCAGTCGACCAAGCGCGTGCTCGCTCAGCACGATTGATGTCTCGTAGGGTGGGACCAGGAGCCTGTCTTTTACACACAACTTATGGTGTCGTCTCAGGGCCGAAGGTTTGCCAGGCTCGGGAGTAGTCGAGCATGCGTCGCGTTCCGATCCAGATGGT
>JAYVQJ010000120.1:0-2908 GCA_043777235.1 Planctomycetia bacterium | reverse complement strand
AATTCGCCAGCCGCGGTCGCCTCCGGCCGACGCTCGTGAGGTCCGAAGTTGAACAGTATCATCCTGCCGAACCATTCATCTCGCCGTCCAAGATTGCGTTTTCTGGCCAGGATTCAGGTCGCTCGATGATCGACGAAGCCGCATTCGCGGACGCTCAAAATCGCTTGCAAGCCGCGTACGATCCGCAACGGTTCCGAGCGGCTGCGGAGCAGTGGGGCGAGTTGCTCGCTTCTCACTTAGAGCAAGTGCAGCAGCGCGAGACTCGCGTGCTCAATTGGGCGGAACCCGTTGCGAACATTGCCGAGGCAGAGCGATGGCTCGACGGTGCTGCTTCCGATCCCTCCGCCCGATTTGCCGACATCGTGCGGCAGATGTTGGACCGCGGGCACAATCTGCATCACCCGCGATACATCGGCCATCAGGTGCCAGCTCCGGTGCCGATCGCCGGGTTGTTCGATGCGGTCGGTTCCGTCACTAACCAAGTGATGGCGATCTACGAAATGGGCCCGTGGGCGACCGCCGTCGAGCGGGCTTTGGTCAATCGACTCGGTGAGCAAATCGGTTGGCAACGCGAAGCGTTTGCTGGTTTGGTGACGCACGGCGGCTCGCTGGGAAATCTGACCGGGTTGTTGACGGCGCGCAACGTTGCGCTGGGTGGATCGTGGGAAGAGGGTGTTGCGGCGGGGTCAGGAGACCCGCGCCGAGCGCCGGTGATCGTCGTGCAAGGGGATGCTCATTATTCCGTCGCGAGGGCGGCGGGAGTCATTGGACTCGGCACGAAGCAGGTCTTGCGAGCCGCGCTCGATGAGCGACGGAAGCTCGATCCGCAAAAGCTCGATGAACAACTTGCCGAGTTGATCGCACGCGGACATCGAGTCGTCGCGGTCTCGGCGTGTGCGTGTGCGACTCCGATCGGGGCGTTCGATCCGCTGCGCGACGTCGCGGCTGTCTGCCGCAAGCACGGAGTTTGGCTGCACGTCGATGCGGCGCATGGCGGAGCGGCGTTGTTCAGCCGGCGGTATCGGCATCTGCTGGACGGCGTCGATCAGGCCGACAGTGTTGTGTGGGACGCTCACAAGATGATGTTCATGCCGGCTCTGTGCGCGTTCGTGTTGTACCGCGATAAGCGGCATCGCTTCGAGACGTTCCGCCAGGAAGCTCCGTACTTGTTCGATCCTTCCGCGCCGGGCATGGCCGAGTACGACAGCGGGATGCTGACGCTCGAATGCACGAAACGGGCGGCGGCTTACGGTCTGTGGGGCACGTGGTCGTTGTTCGGTCAGCAACTCTTCGAGGACTTGGTCGATGTGACGTTCGATCTCGGCCGCGTTTTTTATGAGAAGCTGCTCGCCGCCGAGGACTTCGTTCCGCTGCACGAACCGGAATGCAACATCGTCGCGTTTCGTCACGTCCCGGCCGCGATGCAGTCGGCTCCTCCAGAAACGCTCGGTGCGTTTCAACGCGAGCTGCGGCGGCGATTGATTGAGTCGGGGCGGTTTTACATCGTGCAGACAAATCACGGCGGCGTCGGCGCGCTGCGAGTCACGATCATCAACCCGCTGACGACGGAAGCGGACCTCGACGAATTGTTGGCGACGCTGCGTGAACTTGGCCAGGAGCTTCTGAAATCGGATCGTCCATGACCAACGACGTCGTTGCGGCAGCGTCTGCTCCCAGTCTTTTCCGTCGGCTTTGGCCGGTGTTGAAGTGGGCGCTGTTTGCGTTGGTGATTGCATTCGTCGGACGTCGCGTGTGGCAATTGTGGAGCGAAGGCAATGTCGGCTCGGTGACGATTCACTGGCCTTGGTTGTTGGCGGCGAGCGGGTGTTATCTCGTCAGTTGGTTGCCGTCGGTGTTGTTGTGGCATCGGCTGATTCACGGCTTGGGAGGAACGTCGAGCCGCTTGGACGTCGCGCGAGCTTACTTCGCGGGTCACTTGGCGAAGTACATTCCGGGTAAGGCGTCGGTGCTGTTGCTTCGAGCGGGGATGCTGGCAGATCGAGGTTGCCGGCCGAGCGTTTCCGCTTTGACATCGACGTATGAAGTGCTCGTGTGCATGGGTGTCGGTGCGGCCGTCGGGCTCACAATGGCTCCCGTCGTCTGGCCGCCAGCGATTCGCCCGGCGTTCGAGCATCCGCTCGCTTTCGGCATCGGCGTGGTTGTCGTCTGCGTCGTACTTGTGCCGTTCGTCGCGCGAGTGCTCGGAATGATCGCCCAGAAACTGACGCCGCCCGTCGTCTCCCCCTCTCTCCCTCTTCCCCTCTCTCCCTCAACGCCAGAAGCGTCACCGACACAAATCAGCGGCACGTTCCTGCTCGGCTGGTGCTTCTTCTCCGTGACGACCTGGCTTGTTCAAGGACTGAGTCTTGGCTGCACACTTCGATCGGTCGAAGTCGAGGCGTCGATGTCCGATTCGCTGATCTGGGCAGGAGATGTTTCGTCGGCGACGTTTCTGGGATTCATGGCGATGTTCGCGCCCGGTGGGTTGGGAGTTCGCGAAGCGGCGCTGCTGGAATTGCTGCAATCACAGCCGGGAATCAGCCAAGCTCAGGCGGCTGCGGCGACGGTGCTGTTGCGAGCCGCGTGGCTGGTGGCTGAAATCTTCGCAGTCGTCGTCCTGACTTGGGGATTCCGGAGAAGTGGTCAGCCAGGTCTCTCTGGCGTCAAGGGATTATAGGATTGATGTGATCGCCTCCACCGACCCCGCGTCGGTGGAGCGACGATTGGTGGCTAAACACAACGTCGGACTAAGCGTGGCGTCTCCACCGACCCCGTGTCGGTGGGACGACGACTGACTAGCTAGCGAGTCGTTGCTTCCACCGACGCAGGGTCGGTGGAGAGCCTGTGAAGTTCGGGGTTATCGTGGCTAGCCGATCAGTCTTCGCTCCACCGACGCGGGGTCGGTGGA
>JAYVQJ010000119.1:0-2909 GCA_043777235.1 Planctomycetia bacterium | reverse complement strand
GCCTTGCGGAACGCAAAACTCGACGGCCGATATTCGAGACCCTGCTTGTCCACGGCGATCACTTGCCACTCCACATCGTGCGGTAACGACGCCGGGAGCCAACACGTTGTGACGCCGTTGGCTTCCTCGATTTCAGGGGTCATCGGCGCGATCTGCTTCACGAGCGTTAAGACGTCACTCCGCACTCCCCGAATCGTCTCCATGCCCTTCCGGTCCATGCCGAACCTCCACGGTCCTTGCCACTCTCCCGTCGCGACATGCACGATCAGCTTCACCGATTCTTGTTGAGGCCATTGCCCCGCCTCCAACTCGAAGATCGTTTCGCGAAGACCGTGCGTGTCGCTCGCGGCGGGTTCCCATTTCACACGCATCGCGGACTTGGTCGTCTTTGGTTCATACTCGACTCGGATCGACGGCTCCTCGCCGTGTGTATTGACCTTCAGCGCGAAAGCTCGCGAATCGTCGCGGTCATCGACGGTGAAGGGCGACTCCATCTGTCGTTTCACGAGCGGCGACTTGGAGAGCGGCGTGCCGTTCGACGACCACCAACCGCGCGGATCGAAACCGTTCATCCCATCGACTTGCGATTCACCCAGTTCAACGTACCGCAGTGTTTCTTCGAGTCGCGCGATTTTGGACTCGATCGGCTGCATCGCGGAATTGGGAACAACATTCGGAACGCGGCGATTCGCGTCGCGCATCTTTTCCAGTTCCGCTTGAGCCACTGCGACGTCGAGCTTGATCCAATCTCGTTGCAATTCGATGGACGGTTTCGATCCCGCCTGTGCCAGCTTCAAGGCCGCTTCGGCGCACTCGACGATCAACTCCGCTCGCTGAATTTCCGTGGCCGGAATTGATCCAGCGATCCTGTCGTTCGTCACCCTCATTTTTTGCAGTTCGCGTTTTGAGACGTCCAACACTGACTCGGAAAACCGAACTCGCATGGCCGGAGTGACCAAATTCGACACCCCCAATAATTCCACTCGCACGCCGTTCTTGAACAACACCGACGGATTACCCGCGATCGGTTGCTGTAACTGATCGTCACCTTGGGCACTGTTTTCTAGCTTTGGTTGCTGTTCTGAACCGGAGGCTTTCTGGCTCTGCTCATTGGCGTTTGAATCCGCACGCGGCTCCACGTTCGGGAGACCTTCAGTCGGTTTCTTCGGCGGGGTCAGGAGACCCGCGCCGAGCGCGACGGTGACGGTCATCAACAGCAATCCGATCAGGCCGGAAACCCAACCGATGGGGGAACGCTGTTGGTCGGCTCGGCCAAGCAAGCGGGCGACGCGATGGAGCAGGCTTCCTGCGTTGGCCGACATCGCCAAGCGCGGTTGTGGACCTCGCAACTCTTCCATTGCGACGAGCGCTTTCGCGTAGCTGAGCCGATCGCCGCAGACGTTTGCGGCCAAGTCGTCGCAGCAGTGTTCGCGTTCGACTCGGATGCGGTACGAGAGCCACCAGACGGCGGGGTGGTAGAACAGCAGCGTCTCGATGACCGTTTGCAGCAGGTTGATGAGGTAGTCGTGACGGCGCACATGAGCCAGTTCGTGAGCGAGCAGCGCTTCGAGTTGCTCGGTGGTCAGGCCGGTCATCGCCGTCGCGGGAAGCAAGATGACCGGTCGCAGCCAACCGATCACGGCGGGGACTTCGACGAGTGCCGACTCGACCAGCTTCACCGGGCGAGTGACTCGCAAGCGTTCGGCCAAGCGAATGAGCAACGCTTGCCAAGTTTCGTTCGCGGGTTGAGTCGCTCGGCGACGCAAGCGCTGCACGCTGAGCCAGCCGAACAGCAGCCGCAGCGAAAGCAACGCGACACCGGCCAGCCAACTGCTCACGATCCAAGGAATGATCGGTTGCCACGACCAGCGACGTGTCGCGAGTGGCTCGGCATTCGACAGAGTTGTTTCGTCGGGTTTGGAATCAGACTCCCACCGAATGGGAATCGCACCGGGCGGCGGCGGATTTTCAAAATCAACACCGATCCGTTCGACGGTGGTCATGCCTGATTCGGAAGCCTCGTCAGGCACTTCGACAAACGACTTCCACGCCATCATCGGCGACACGACGGGTGAAGCCGGTGTCTCGTGAAGCCGCAGGAAAGTCACGATCGGCAAGACCGCCATCAGGCTCAACGCGGCAACTGCGGTCAGATAACGAGCATTCGCCGAACAGCGCTGCATCGCGGCCAGCACCACGGCCGCGAGCAATCCCGCAGCAAGCCCCTGCCACGCAAAGTGCAGCAGTGTCCAACCGAAAAGCTCAATCACATCCAGTGGCATGATTTGGCTCCCTGGGAGTGCGGCGGCTTGACGCCGCCCTCCATTCAAGTTCCGAGACGCTTACCGATCTCTCTCGACGAAACGAAATTTGAGCCGGCTTCTATTCCGATGTTCTACTCGGCATCGCCGCTCAACCGTTCTTGGATGGAGGGCTGCGTCGAGCCGCAGCACTCCAGGATTACTTGGCTTTCTTCTCGAACTCATCCAGCATGCGGCGAATCTCGGCGAGGTCGTCGCGGGAGGCGCGCTTGGCCGACAATGCTTGCAGGACCAGTTGCCGGGCCGAACCGCCGAAGGCTCGATCCAGCAGATCGCTGACCAATTGGCGCTGTGTCGTTTCGGCCGAGGCGACCGCTTCGTAGGCGTGTGCTCGCGACGAGTCGTCACGCTGGACCAAGCCTTTTTCCGTCATGATCTGCAACAGCTTGAGCGCCGTCGTGTAGCCAGTCCCGCGTTCCTCTTGCAGAGCGTCCGTCACTTCGCGAACGGTGCTGGGGCCGCGTTCCCAGAGGACTCGCAAGATCGCGAGCTCCGCTTCGGTGGGGCGAGGCAATTCGAGTTTCGGCATGTTGGTCTCCCCTTTGGAGTGCGGCGATTCATCGCCGCTTTTCATTTTGAGGCGAAGCC
>JAYVQJ010000118.1:0-2911 GCA_043777235.1 Planctomycetia bacterium | reverse complement strand
TCGGCGTCCGTCTGTTCGCAGCTTCCAAGGAAAGCCTTTGGGCATTTCGTTGTTGAACCGGGTAGCCGCCACGGAAAAGGCGTTGTCTGCAACCGGATCGACCCAAGGTTTCCCTTCACCGATCAGCTCTTCAAAGGTCTCGGAATCGCGACTCCAAAAGTATTTGAGCAAGTCGTGGATTTGCTTGGCTCGATTGGTTCCGACCTTGTGACGCTTGCCCTTCCACCAGAGCCAATACGGGTCTTCGGGACCGTCTGGATGCTGTGCGGCCCCGGTTGGTGGAGCAACAGCCGGCGTTGGCGTCTTTGGCGGCGATTGATTTTCGACAGCCGCTGCGCTCTTGCTGGCCGCTTCGTCTTCGCGTTGTTTCTTGGCCGTGAGAGCCGGCAACAACTCGCCGTCGATCCATTCGTCCGTCACGTCTTTCGGCGCGTCGATACCAACCCAATGGGCAAGGTGACGCCAATCGGCATGAGTTCCGGGAGGCGCACGCTTCACCCATCCCCACCAACGCCGAACGAACTCGATATCCGACAACAACTCGCCAGCCAGTTCACGCAAGACGGCGGATTCAACCAACTCCGGCCACAACGCTCGGAAAATCTTGCCGAGCGATTCGCCGTGATTCTCTCCGACAATGAACTCGCTCGCCTCTCCCTTGGCGATGGCGATTTCACCCCACGCCCGGTTTGGAATCCGAACCCTTGTTCCATCTTCCAGCGTGCGGTAGGTACGAAATGTTTCTTTTGTTGGCGGTTGCTCGACTTCATCCGCCCCAACAGCCGGCAAAGTTTTGGCGACACCATCCAACGAGTCCGCGCGGTCATGGAGTTCGTTGACAAGGCTGTCGAGTTCGTGCCGCTGACTTTCGGTCAGCCATGCTTCCGGTCGCTCGCTCAAGACTTCGTGGAGTGCCCACAACAAGCGTTGCAATTTCTTGCTTGTCGTGAGCGTCGTCCCGAACCAATCTCTTGCATCTTGTCCAGCAATCGTTCGGAACTTGTCCGCCAAGCCGGCTTCCACAGCTTCAACGAACTGCTCGACCGCCCCATCAAGTGCAATCAGCGACTTTTCACGTTCGTCAGCAGCGTACTCGCCACGGATGCGAAAAATGCCTCCCGACAATTCGATCGTGGCGAGCCAAGCCGCGACATGTTGTACCGTCGCACGATCACCCAACGACTTCAGCATCCACGCCGTTGACATCGCGAATCCCTTCCGATTTGGCGGGTCGTCTTGAAGCGGGAGCACGGAAGGATTGCCTTGCTCAACCGCTTCAAGACGATTTCAGTCGTTGCGGCTTGCAAGTCCACAACGACACCCGTTGGCGAAATCTTCGATCAGCCAGCCGCCATGTCAACACTGCGATGGCCACGATCGGCGAGCAGCGAAACGAGCCGCTCGGCGGCAACGCGGGGTTCGCGTCGTTGGGAAACAAAGACTACCGACTCCCTTGATGGTTCCCTTGGGACGACGTGTCGAATTTCTCTTCAGGAAGAACCTAGAACCCCCCTCCCCCTTCGCGCAGCCTGCATTCGGTCGGGGGACGATACACCCAGCGGCGGGGCGAAAAGCGACGGCGATGGTGGTGGTGGTCTTGGCCGGGGTCATTCGGCGGTTCCCCGGTAGGCACCGCACTTCACCGCCCAAAATTGGAAGCCCCCCTCCCGACATCCACTGGCAGAACTGCGCCAACCAAGATCAATGTTTCAGCGATCCGCACCCGGACATCTTCCGGCAGTCGCGGCCACGCCTCAACCAACGCCATCAACCGCCGATCCCCCAAGCGCGCGTCGGAAAGCGCGTCGGCTTCCCTGAAAACCTCGATTTCCCCCGATGAATCCGCAAAGTTTCGATTCCCCCCGCCTTCATTGCGTCAAAGCCCTCTTTTTCTGCGGAAAACTGAGGGTTTTTCGCTTGTTGGACCGACGCCTCAGCCGTCAGGGTTTCAACGGTAGAAAACGGTTGAGAACGGCTGATTTCGGCAGGGCGTGTGCAACCATTTGTGCAACCAAAATCCGTTGCTTCATCAGTGGTGCCGGTCGCTCGCATGGTTTTTGAATCGGGAGCCGCGATTGCGGGGAGTGACTCCAACGCCGAATTCATGTCGTACAAGCCGACGTGCGAATAACGATCCATCGTCAGCGTGATGGTTGAATGCCGAGCCAGTTGCTGGGCGAGTTTCGGATGAACTCCGCCAGCGGCGAGATTGCTGATGAACGTGTGACGCAACGAATGGAAGTCGGCGATGCCGGCGTCAGTCGCGTAGGCGATGTTGGCCGCTTCAAGATCAATGCGGAGCATCTTCGCGGCCTTCTCGGCCCACGTACCCGGAAACAGACGCTCATACTTCGCCTCAGACGAACGATCCAACGTCAGGATGACTTGTTGCTCGTCTGACTGTCGTTCGCGTTCTGCGAGCCACTGGCGTAGCCGCGCGGCCAAGTCGGAGTGCAGCGGCAGAACATCTTCGCAACGATGCTTGCTGTAGCTTGCTTCCAAGGTGACGGTCGGCACGTCGGCTGCGAGGTCGAACGATGCCGGCGTGAGGCTGGCCAGTTCACTCGCTCGCAAACCGGTCATCGCCGCGAGCCGGTACAACATCGCCCGCGTTGAACCATCCAGGTCTCGGAATGTTTCGTCGCTCTGTTCGGCGGCATCAACCAGCTCACCCAGTTCTTTTGAAGTGAGTGCCCGCCGTTCGTGGCGGACATCAACACGAGCATTGAGCCGAGACAAGTGAGCGAGCGGATTCTCTGGCGAGCGTCGATCCTTCACGAGCCAATTCCCGAACGACTTCACGGCAACCAAGTGATGATTACTGCTCGCCACACCCAAGCCGGCGATGACGTTGCCTTCTTTGTCGGTCTTCGGCTTTCGTCGATCGGCCAGCCAGCCGGCGACGCGCCCG
>JAYVQJ010000117.1:0-11439 GCA_043777235.1 Planctomycetia bacterium | reverse complement strand
CTAGCGCGTTCCGGCTGATTTTCCGAGTGACACGCAGCAACATCGGGAAGTTATTGCGGCCCCGTTCCTGAGTTCAGACCCTCACCTAGACGATCCAGCAACCGCCGAATTCGGATCGCATTGGGACGGTTGATCCGTAACGCACGAATCGTCGCTCGTCCGGTCGCGGTCAATCCGATGAGTTGCCAATTCTTGCCCCATTCAAAATGTCGATTCCACGAGTCTCGCCGCGGATGAAACAGCCGAGCCAGTACCCCAGTGACGGGGTCTTGACCGACGGTTCGAGCGGCCTTTGTCAATGAACACGTCACACACGCCAGTGCCAGATTATCAGCGGTCGTTGTGCCTCCATCCGCCAAAGGAAGGATGTGATCAATGTGAAAGGTGGCCTCCTGAGAGTCCTGCGGAAAATGACAATACTCACAACAATCCGCCGCTCTTTGACGCACCATGCGTTTCAAAGCTGCGGGAATATGCTCGCTCATGACTTCGCCTGTTTGGCCGCCAGACGAACTCGCAATTTCATCAGCGTCAGCATCTCCGCCAATTCGACCAAGGCATTGGCTTCCTGACGTTCCCGTCGAGTCAATTTCCCAACCTCGTCTCGACGATCGAGCAATTCCTGAAGCCTCGCTTGGAGCCCGCGTGGCAACCGAAAGGTTCGCCAGTCCTTCGGCAAATCGAGTTGTACCATGACTGCTTGCGACATGAATTGTTCCTCCGACTCGGCTCTTGGCTCAAAGCACACCACTCATCACGGCACCGACGTCGTATCGCGCAGCGAATGCACGATCGTGACTTGTTTCATTTGTTTGCTGGCCGCTGTCGGATGCTCAAACCGCACGGTGATTCGAATCGCTCGCAACGGCCGTGCGTTGTAGTCCACGATCCAATCCGGACCAGCGCCCGACGGATCACGCTGGATGTAACCCACCGTCGAACTCCAGTTCGGCTCATTCAACCGCGTCGCTCCCGATGTGCCGGCGCGAATGCAGCGATAGGCAAAGGTCAGGCCGGTTGGGAAATACGGAATCTGAAAACTTCGCTTGTCGAGCATTCCGTTCGCGGGAAAACCGTTCGATCCGTCCTCGCCCGCATCGAGTATCCCATTCCCGTTGAGATCTTCCGTCACGAAACCGGGAGTCCGATCTTGCAGCAATCCATCGGCGGCAAACCCATTGATTCCGTCTTCGCCGGGGTCCAAGTATCCATTGAAGTTCAAGTCTTCTCCGGGCTGCGGGAAGATGACGTCTCCAGCTTGGTAGTTCGTGTTGATCGTCCAATAGGGACCACTGCCACTCGGATTGATCGTCGCGGGATTCGTCCCCGACACACCCGTGGGATCGTAAGTCAAGGGTCGAAATGGAGGACGATCCGGTCCATTCCCGATGACGCCGTCGGCATTGCGATCGTAGGCGGGATGCCATGTATCAAAAATGTTCGGACCAAACGGCGGCACGCCAACGACCAACGGACCATAGCTGGCGTTCAAGCGGCGCGAGAAATGGAAATCACCCGGCACACCACCGCTCGTCCGGCTGTGTCCGATCGGCGCGAAATCGTTGAGCCGCTGATCCCAAACTTCGACGCGAAACTCATGCACATGGCTCAGCAACAGATCGACCCCAACGCGCGAACCACCTGCCAAGGTCGTCACCACGCCATCCGCATTCAGAGGCGCGGCATTGGAGGCGTTCATCCAATTGGTGATCGCGGCCGGAATCGCACCAGGACTTTGCGGATACGGAAAGGCGGCGCTCGACGTCTCCTCTTGAGTGAAGCGTCCAATAAAGTCTGGTGGTGTCGCAGGCGACGCTGGCAATGCTGCGGCATACTCGCGTGGCAATCCATAAGTCAGCGCGCCGGAGACCGTAGGATTATCGTAGTTACTAAAGCCCCAACGATTCCAACTTTGTCCCAGGGCTGTCGTGGATGGAACAACTTCGTTGCTCAATGTGTCCATGCCGTTGAAGGCCGGCTTATACACGTTAGCGCCGAATACGGCGGGACTGAGCTGAACCGCGTGCGCGGAATAATCGAAGTCCCGGAAAAAGACGGGGCTTAGGATTGGGATTGGGATTGGTGCCGCGTAGACGCCTGCCGCCGCGAAGAAGTCGAAGTACAACCCGTTGGTGGGATTCTGATACTTCGGCTGAGATTGCTCGGCGGGATCGACACCCGCAGCCGGAATTGGATCCCGAATCAACATCACGCGGCGATACAGCTTGCCGCCGCGCATCCAATAACTAACTTCCGCCGCTCGTGACGCTCCCGCACTGTTCACCGTCACTTGCCCATCATCGCGGTCGGGTTGGTTTGGCGTCAGTATAAAATTCACCATGTCCAATGGCTGAGTTCCCGAGGGACGCAATGGATTGGTTAACGGTTCCGCACGGCCAAAGTATTGCGTCTCGTCCGCATTGCGCAGGCTGACCGTGGACAGCACCGTGAACTGCAACACGTCGTCGGTGCGATCGGCGAGGTTGTTGTTGTTGAGGTAAAAGTACCCTTTGCGAATCTGAAACGGCGTACCTGGGTTCGCGGCGAGTTCGCCCGGAAAGAACGGGACCATCGAGCGCGACGTGCGCTTGTCGAGATCCGCCCGCAGCATTGTCACGATCGAGCGTGTGTTTTGATCGTTGTCGGCCATCGTCCGTTGCTTGGTGACCGACTCGGTGGCGATCTGAAAGATCTGGCCGAACATCACCATCATCAGCAACACCAACGTCACCGCCACCAGCATCTCGATCAACGTGAAGCCAGCGCGGGGCGTTGGTAATCGAGTGATTCTCTCGCGTTTCATGATGCCGCTTTCGTGTCACGATGCCAGGCAAACTGTAGGGTGGGTCGAGTCATCGAGACCCACCAAAGATTCGCTGTGATTGGTGGGTCTACGAAACTGATCCGTTGCTCACGGTTCTTTGATTTCCAAGGGGAAGACGTTGACGACGTGTGGGTGCAGGATGACTCCACCTTGGTCAATCACACCGTTTAGATTGACGTCCTCGCCGGGATCGAGCACGCCGTTGAGGTTGCGGTCTTCGGTGTTGTCCTGCTTGACGGTCTCGTCCAAGACCAGCACGGCCGATGTCGACGTTTGGTACTGGATGGCCCGAATGCGATACCACAAGCCGTTCTTGGTGTCGTAGGCGTAACCGCCACGCTTCAGCACCGGAGCTTTGAAGCCCGCCGGGATCGTCGTGAAATCAATTGGGACGTAGCCGTTGGCAACGTCGTTCGAGTTCGGATACCCGATCTCGGCGATCTCATCAGCGCTAGTGGTTCCGTTGTTGTCGTTGTCGTCATTGTTGTCGTCGTACCCATCGACACCCGGCAGACCGCCCGCTCCGCCTGAGATCGTCGTGATCGGTCCCGGTCCCAGTTGGTAGCGCACAAACTTCGCAGGCCAAATCATCTCGTGTTGCGGATCGCTCAGCCCACGCTTGAAGAACACCACGACATCCACGTTGGCCGAACCGCTGGGTCGCTTGCGCACGGACAACATCCAAGTGTAAATATCCTCGGCAGTCTCGACTCGCACTTTGCCGATGTTGCCTCCCTCGAAACGAGTCGGCAGCGGATCGGACCAAGTGAGCGTCGCGGGAGTTGTCGTGACGCTCGTGAGCGCTCGGACTTCGCTGTGAGTGCCATCCGCATCAAACACAATGGCTCGATAAACCACCTTCGGGTACATCACCGTCGAAATGTTGACCGACGACAAATCCGCGTCGTTGTCCAAAGACACGGCCAGAATGCTGGTGGGGGTGCCTGCGCCAGTCGCTTGGCCCACTGAGACCAGCTTCCAATTGTCCGGCTGCGAGACCAACTGCGAAGCGCGCGCGATCGCCCCGGAAATTTCCGCCGTGCCGATCGGATACGGACTAACCTCGCCGGCGACATACGGGAAAAAAGTCGCTCCGGTGTAGCGCCGAGGCAACGCCGCCGTGATCCACCCAGGAGGCGTCGATCCGCCGAAGTTACCGAAGTAATCGCGATAGGTCGGATTTCCCGCCGGCTGCCACGGTGCCAATGGTGGTGAGAATGGCTGCGGATTGTCCTCGTTCAAATTCTGAAAGCCGAGCGGGTCGACCATGTAATTCAGACCGCGAAACGACGTGCCGTTGTAAGGCGTCAGGTCGGCACCACCGGGCGGGTAGAACCCATCCGGGTTATGCACGAACCCCGGATCGACGTCGATCAACGACTCGGACACGAATCGCGCAATCGTCGAGTTGGTTTGCTTGTTGGCTTCCAGCGTCCGCAGCGTCGCGATCGGAAACAGCGTCGCCACCGACACGATGCCAATGCTCATGATCAACAACGACATGACCACTTCGGTCAGCGTCGTACCGGCTCGCCCCACACCGCCGTCATGCTCTTCCGCGATGGCGACATTGCGGCCAACATTATCCACACACATTGTCTTCATTGGCTGCTCGCCTCACCTTGAGTCGCATAATGGAAGGGGTTGTCGGCGTAGCCGTCGCTGCCGCTGACCCCGGTCACATTGTTGAACGCATCCGTCAAATCAACTTGATGCGACGAGACTTTGCCTGTCTGCGTGAAGATGGAAATCACCAACCGCTGTCCAATCGGATCCTGGGGACCAAACTGGTTTTGCCCCGGAACCAATGGCGGCGGCTGCGGCGGCTGTACCGTACGATTCACCGGCGGCCGAGGCGTTGATATGCCACCGACGAGCAGCCCAATATCTACCACCTTCGTCACGTCTTTGCGCTCCGCCAAGTACAGATGCACCAAGCCGGTCGCAGCGACCGGTCCCGTCACCACGCCGCGGGCCGAAAATAGGATGTCCATGTGAGCCGAATACGGAGTTGTCTGAAGCGATCCTGGACCAGGACGCCAATCTGCCGGAACATACGAAGCATCCAGATCAATGCAGATCCCTTCCGGCAACAAGATCGGCTGCGCGTCGGGAAGAATGCGCGGCGGCAATTCCAAGATATAGGTGCTTGGCCCGGTTCCGGTAAACGCGACCACTTGATTCGGAGGCGATGTGCCAGGGTCACGATACGGCGTGAGCAATTCCAAAACCTGGCTCGACGCACTCAGCCGATACGTCAACACCGTGTACCACGAACCATTATCGTCGGCCGGAATCTTAATCCGCGGCGCATCGAGATCGAGTAAACCATTGCCGTTCAAATCTTCGCCCGGGTCCAAAACCCCATTGAGATTCCGATCTTCAAACAGCCCCAGAAAACCTCGATCCTTAAGCGTGTTCCAACCGCAGATCGCGTCTCCTCGAACAATTAAGATGTCCTGCGGAAAGTCTGCCACACCATCGCCATCCAAACGACCGTTGCCGTTCGTATCTTCTCCGGCATCAAGCTGCCCATTGTTATTGGCGTCTTCGTTGAAATCTTTGCGTTCAAGCCGAATCTGCCCCTGCGACCAGTTCTTCGAGCCGCCGACATAGACCATGCTGGTCACAATGCGCGGATCATTGGGATCAACAAACAATCTCAAACCTCGCGGCTCACGTGCGAAGATCGCTCGATCGCGAGCTCCCTCCAACGCCGACTGCACCTGTCGAGCACCCGATCGCACACGCTCGGACGTGAATGTGAAGTCGATCGCCGTGACCGTCATCACAATCAAGATCAACAACACCGCGATGACCACCAACAATTCAACAAGCGTGAATCCGGAAAACTTGGAACTGGCGAATGAATGACTGTCTGACGTAGCCGAACTCGCCAGAGTTCGGATCGAAGTCTGGCGACTTCGGTGACAACGTCCGCAGTCTGACGAAGCGCTGGCTCGAAGAGTGAAGCGGCGATCCCGCGATGTACTTGGCACGTGGTTCATGTCACTTCCCCTTTCCCGCGCGCCGATTGCGGTTCGTCAAATTGTCCGTCAGCGCGGACACCGTGGTTGCGGGGATGTCGTTCCCATTCGTGCCGTTGTGGATTGGCTGAGCCAACACGCCAAACTGGTCGATCAGGCCATCGCCATCCGTATCCGCTGCGACATAAGGCTCATACAAACCCAGGACTCCATCGGCCCCGACGGAAACGATCAACGGCGTATGGTAAGTGTCGAGCGTCGGATAATAAGTTCCTTCGGGATACCCGACTCCGGGTGTCGCCAGCGGAAGCACATTGATGTTGATGCCGCTCGCCGCCAAGCGCTGCATGTCGCTGACGATCAACCCGTAGGGATCGTCCGGGTCTTCATCCACGGCGTCGTAACGAATCCGCAGTTGGTTACCGCCCACCGCGTATGTCGAGGGCATCGGCGGCAGCCCGTCGATCAACAGTCCGGCGATGTCTCGACGAGGCAAGTGGTACGGCGTGTTTGGATCATTCAACACTGCGGGGATTGCGTTGTTGATCGGGTTGAGAGCGCGATAGTCATCGCTGCCCGGCCAGCCGACCTCAATCGCATCGTTCACCAATCCGTTTCCGTCATCGTCTCCTGCTCCGCCCGGCATGCCATTGGGCCCAAACAAACCGTTCGGCTTCAACAATCGCGTCGGCCAGCGATAGAAACGCAGCGGGTTGCCCCATCCGTCCACGAACTCCGGCAACCCGTCGCCGTCCGTGTCGCGGATTTCGTTCACTCCGAATTCTGATTCGCCGACCGGTGGCACTCCGAAAACTTGCATCTTCGTCAGCATGAAATGGAGCAACGCGGCACTTTCCGTCTCGCGCTTATGATTTGCAGCAATATAGGTGATTTGCGGGTCAGTGCTCATCAACGTTGGCAACGCCGACGTGCCGGACGATGGCGTATTGGGAGCGAGCTCCTCGAAACGCTGCGGAAAGTTCTGAAGATAAAAATCCTTCCGCGCGATCGCTTCGATTGATTTCGAGGACACTCCAAAAATCCCCGCCGCTTCCAACGCCGTCTTGCGAAGATCGACGATCCGCTGAAAGTCCCGTGACTTAGTTGCCCGGTCGAAACCTTTTAAGCGTTCGTCGAGCAACCCGTCGATCTTGAGAATCGTCGTCACCGTCGCCGCTTCGCGAGCCTTGCGGAGCGAGTTCGCCAGGACCACCCCAAAGGCGGACATCAAAATACCAACGACGGTGATCACGATCAGGAGTTCAATCAACGTGAACCCACGACGGACTGCCGCTTGCGGTGCAGTCTCTTGTCGCTCAGTCATCGAATCTCGTGCGCTCATGTCGATCCCCACTCAACACCATCACTCGAAGCCTTCATGGCAAACACGGACGGAACCGGCTTCGTGAAACTTAAACCGTGATCAATAACCCAGACGACCTTCTGCAAAGTTGGTGATGTTGTCTTTATCCAAGCGATAGACGCCGTTCTTATTGGTGGGATTATAGAGTCGTCCAATTCCATACTCCCCATCCGCGCCGGGGGAGATAATCTGAATTCCGTTGCTCTTGTGGGGCCGGCTGGCCGTCGGACTGGTGGGATCGAAACTGGCGTAGTACGCATGAGGCATCTGCAAAGTGCCGCTGACATTGAGGAGCATGCAATCGGTATTGCGCCACGACGGGACCGGCGTTGGCGCATCAGTCGGCACGTTCACCGGAGCCATCGCCGCTGTTTGATAGCTAGTCGTCCCGTTGAAGTAAGCATACGGCCGAGACTGTCCCGGCCACGGATCCAAATACTCAGGCATCGAATCGCCATCCAGATCGACCAAACGATCGACAAACGCCGCGCCACTCTTTGCCCCCTTGAACGTGAAGTAGGGACCATCTCGATTCGTGATGTAGTTGTACGCCGCTGTTGCCGGAAAACCGGCGATGCCCGATCCGGTGGAGTAGGCAAAAGGCCGCGCGGGGTCTTTCGCAAATCCCACAAACCCTCCACTGGTGGGGTCCACCATCCCACTTAGAAAGAACACCAAGCACTCGGATCCATTCAAGGTCAATGTCGTGGCACCTGTTCCCGTTGGATAAAAAACAGTTCCATCGCTGGCACCACCACAGGTCGCAAAATCAAACTTGGGCCACAATTGCCTGATGAGTCCGCGCGACCTCGCATCCCACGCCGTCGGCACTGCGTACAACGTAATCTGGCTGGGAGGCTCCACGCCGTACGACACTTTGAACTGAGTAATCGCCTGCTCCAAATTGGCAATGTCATTTCGCACTTCCGCGATACGACCGTTCGTCCGAACGCCGCTAATGGCCGGCAACACGAGCCCGATCAAAATGGCAATGATCACGACGACCACCATCAATTCCACCAGCGTGAAACCGCGGCGAAGTCGCAGGGATTTTCTTTGATGACACGCTAATGAATTCAAAACGGCTCGCATTGACGAATCTCCTTGGGAGAGCAACGCTGATAACTCGCTTCGTGCATCCCCACTTCCGGCCATCATTTTCGCCTGACGCCATTCGTGAGCTCGCACCCGAGAACTGTTTCGTGCGCTACCCCGCATAACAATTTCCGGCCACCTTAAATAGTCGCAACCCAGCCAACTGTGACCCATCGGAAAGTTGTGGCACTTCCCTTTCTGGGGCTCTACGACAGATCGTTCAGCAGCTTCACCAGAGGCATGAACAACGCGATCACGATGAAGCCGACAATAAAACCGAGGACGACAACCATCAGTGGCTCCAGCAAGCTGACCAAGCCGTCAACCAAGACCGACACTTCTTCGTCATACACGTCCGCGATTTTATACATCATGTTGTCGAGGGCTCCGGTCTCCTCGCCGACGTCGATCATGTTGACGACGATGTCGTCCACGATCCTCGCCTCCCGCAGCGGAGTCGCGATGGATTCGCCTTCACGAATCGCGGCGTAGACATTGTCGAACGCCTTGCGGAAAACGGCATTGCCCGCCGTGTCACGCGCGATGGTCAGTCCTTCCAAAATCGGCACGCCAGACGCCACGAGCGTTCCAAGCGTTCGCATCGTTCTCGCCACGATGGATTTGCTGAGAATCTGGCCCATCAAGGGAATTCTTAAAACAAGCCAATCCAAAACATACTCGCCCGTCTTGTTCTTCCGGATGATTTTTAGGATCAACCAAACGCCGATTGGGATTGCTGGAAATAAGTAAAAGTATCTCACTACTACGTCGCTAAACGTGATCAGCATGACCGTGATACCGGGTAACTCCGTTCCGAAGCCAAGGAAGATCGTCTTAAACTTCGGAATGATGTAGTACATGATGAAACCCACAATGGCGGTCGCCACGAAAATGACCGCACAGGGATAAATCATCGCGCCCTGAACTTTGCGTTTCAGGCTTTGAGCCCGCTCTTTGAACTCCGCCAATCGCTGCAAGATAACTTCCAAAGCACCGCCCGCCTCACCGGCTTTCACCATGTTGACGTAAAGGCCATCGAACGCCTTGGGCTGCTTGGACATCGCTTCCGACAGCGTGCTACCGGATTCGATATCTTCGATGACCCCGATCAGAGAATTCTTCAGCGGACCAGGTTTCGATTGGCCTTCGAGAATTCGCAGGCTCCGCAAGATTGGCAAACCCGCGTCCTGAAGCGTCGAGAGTTGCCGCGTGAAACTACAGAGATGCTTGGCCTTCACCTTGCCGAACGAGAATCCCTTCCTCTTGCGAGAGCCCGCCGTAGGCTTCTTCTTCTTCTCCGTTTCCTTCTTCTTGCCGCCGCGACCCTTCTCGGAAATCTTGGTGACGAAAAAGCCTTGCTCCTTGATCTTTTGTTGAGCCTCAGCTTCGGAGCCCGCTTCGATCGTGTCTTTGACCTCAGTCCCCGTGTTGTCCATCGCCTCGTACTGATAGATCGGCATGACTCACCTCTGTTTTCCTGGGATTCACAACCTGTCGGCGATTGCTAAACAAAGCCCGCGTTCGCGCTCGTTGATCTATTCAACATCTTCCATGACGGTCTCGCGGACGACCTCATCAATGGTCGTCACGCCATCGAAAATCAGCTTTAATCCAGACTCACGTAGAGTCGTCATTCCCTGGCTGCGTGCCATGTTTCGCAGTTCATCAGCGGATGCGTTGGCGGCGATCATATCTCGAATATCATCGGTGACATTCATTAGCTCGTAGAGACCACCGCGCCCTTTGTATCCACTGTTGTTACAACGAGCACACCCTTTTCCATAATAGAAACGATACTGGCGGGCCTGAGCGATTGGTAACTGGAGTTCCATTAACAGCTCATCGCTCGGCTCAAACTCCGTGCGGCACTCACTGCAAATGCGACGCACCAGACGCTGAGCCAAAATGGCCTCAACGGTCGCCGTGATCATGAATGGAGCAATCCCCATATCACGCAGGCGAGTGATCGTTGACGGTGCGTCATTCGTGTGGAGAGTGCTAAAGACCAAGTGCCCCGTCAGCGCACTCTGGATGGCTGTCTCAGCGGTCTCGTAATCGCGAATCTCCCCAATCAAGATGACATCTGGGTCGTGACGCAGAATCGCGCGCAGGACGTTGGCAAACGTCACATCGATATCGTGATTAACTGGCACCTGTAGCAGGCCTTCGATTTCGTATTCGACAGGATCCTCGGTGGTGATGATCTTCGTCTCAATGTCATTGAGTTCATTCAACGCGGAGTAAAGTGTCGTCGTCTTGCCGCTTCCAGTGGGGCCTGTCACCAAGACGATCCCGTTGGGTGTGTGGAGACATTGGCGGAACCGAGAAAGCGTCTGAGCGTCCAGGCCGATCTTGTTCAAATCCAATTGGACGACCGTTCGATCGAGCACCCGCATGACGACCGATTCACCGAACATCGTTGGCAAAACGCTGACCCGAAGGTCCACGGAGTTCCCTCCGACGTTCAGCTCAATTCGACCATCCTGCGGAAGTCGTCTTTCGGCAATATCCAAATTAGCCATGACCTTGATGCGCGATGTGATCGCGTTCGCCAAGTGCCGCGGCGGTGGGACCATTTCGTATAAAACACCATCCGCTTTAACGCGGATTTTGAACTCATCTTCGAACGGTTCAAAGTGAATGTCACTCGCCTGGTCACGAATTGCCAACAACATAACCATTTTCAGCAATTTGCGGATTGGAGCCGAATTCACTAGCTCATCTTCGGAGCCAATATCGTAAGCGCCTTCCTTGCCGCGCTCCTCTGGCATGTCGTCTTCCATTTTTCCGATCACGTCTTCAATGCTGTCTTCCTTGTCCGCGTAATGTCGAGCCACCGCCTCTTCCACATCTTGGTGGTTCGAGACGGCTCCTCGAACTTCGTAGCCGAGAAAATTTCTCAAGTCGTCCAGGGCGGCAACGTTCTGTGGGTCAGCCATTGCCACAGTCAGCACATCATTTTTTAATGAAATTGGCATGATCTTATAGATCTCTGCCATTGTTTGGGGCACGAGTTCAAGGACTTTCGGTGGGATATTAGTTTCCTTCAGATTGACGACCGCCATTCCCCATTGCTCAGCAAGCGCCTCGGTAATCTGCGATTCGTTCACGAGCCCCAATCGGAGAGCCACTCGCCCAATGATTTCCCCCGAGCTTTTTTTCTGTTCCTC
>JAYVQJ010000116.1:0-2926 GCA_043777235.1 Planctomycetia bacterium | reverse complement strand
CCACGAGAAGCGTGGGCATGGCACGGGTCACGACGACGACTCGTGTTGTTCTGTGTCATGCTTGCTCAGGGCAGCAAGCATGGCACACTTGATGTCGTCGTGTTTGCGGCTGATCCGCGACGCGATTACTGTTCCGCCTGCGTCGCGGATCGGGTTTCGAGCTTCCGGTTTCGAGTTTTGGACTGCGTCCCTTATGCCTTCTTGGCTGCTGTCACATTTTCTGAATCCGGGGTTCGTGCTGGCGGGCACGGCGCTGATTTCCGCTCCGATCATCATTCATCTGATCAACCGGCTGAGATTTCGCCGGGTGCGGTTCGCGGCGATGGAATTCCTGCTGGCCAGCCAGCAACGCAATCGCCGACGAGTGCTGCTGGAACAGCTCATCCTGTTGTTGCTGCGGATTCTGTTGGTGCTCGGATTGATGTTGTTGATCGCGCGGTTGATTCTCGATCCGAGCCAACTTTCGGTGTTTCGCGGAGCGCGGACGCATCACATGGTTCTGCTGGACGACAGCGGCTCGATGCGCGATCGGATCGGCGACACGACCGCGTTCGGCGAAGGTGTGTCGGTCATCAAAAAACTGGTCGCAGAAGGATCGCGACGGCCGGGGACGCAGATTTTTTCGCTCGTACTGCTGTCAAATCCGGAGCAGCCGGTCTTCTCGCGGCGGGATGTCAGCGAGTCGTTCGTCGCGGAGCTCGACACGAAGTTGGAAAACCTCAAGCCGTCGCACCGAGCGTTGTCGCTGGTCGATGGACTGACGGCGGCTCGGACGTTGTTCGGGGACAAAGAAGAAGTCGGTGCGATCAAGCATTTGCATGTGCTCTCCGATTTTCGGCAGCGCGAATGGCAAGACGCGAAGGCGTTGTCGGCTTCGGTCGAGACTCTCGATGCGGCGGGCGTGACGCTGAACTTCGTGAAGACGGTTGAGAACCGACACGCGAACCTCGCGGTGACGGACCTCTCCGGCGATCTGCAAGTTGCGGCGGCGGGAGTACCGGTGCGGCTGCGAGTCTCGGTCAAGAACTTTGCCGAGCAAGCCGCGAGCGAAGTTCGGCTGTCGGTTTTTCAGGACGGCCAGAAGCTGCCGATGACGCTGACGTTCGACAAGATCGAAGCGGGCGAATCGGCCGAGCGCGAATTCGATCTCGTTTTCGAGACACCGAAGAAGCACGACGTGCGAGTCAGTCTCGAAGGGGATTCGCTGTCCGAGGACAACTCGCGATTGCTCGCGCTGGAGACATCGGCGGTTCACAAAGTTTTGATCGTCGATGGCGATCCGAGCGGCGATGAAGGTTCGTATGTCGTCGATGCACTCGCCGCCGATCCGCGGATCACGGGTTTCGCTCCGCAGATCGAGACCGTCGATTACCTGCGTCGCCGTCCGATCGACGAGTTTCAAGCGATCTACTTGCTCAACGTCGCCGACCTACCGGCGGACGCACTCGACCCGTTGGAGAAATACGTTGCGGGTGGTGGTGGTCTCGCGTGGTTCGTCGGGCCATCGGTGAAGACCGCGTTTTACAACGAGTCGTTGTTCAAAGAGGGCAAGGGTCTGTTCCCAGTGCCGCTCGACAACGCGCCGCGCGATCTGCCAATCGTCGAGGATTCCGGGCCGGATTTGGTCGTCGCGTCGCATCCGATCTTTCGTGTGTTCGAGGGGCAAGAAAATCCGTATCTCGATGTGACTCGTGTCGCAAAATTCTTTCCGGCGGCGGCC
Source organism: Planctomycetia bacterium (assembly GCA_043777235.1). Lineage (GTDB taxonomy): Bacteria > Planctomycetota > Planctomycetia > Planctomycetales > Planctomycetaceae > SXKJ01. Next base: position 1,206 of record JAYVQJ010000116.1, on the reverse strand, counting down.
AGTTGGTCGCGCGACGACCAGACGCGCGGTGACGACGTGCAGACGATCGCGACGCTTCGCAACCGGCAGCCGTTGATGTTTCATCATCACTTCGGCAAAGGGAACATCATCACCTGTCTGACGACCTGCGGCCCGGCTTGGAACAACTGGGCCAAGTACGCCAGCTACGTCGTGCTGCAACTCGAACTGCAAAAAACGATCGCCCGCAGCGACCGGCAACTCGAACGTCGACTCGCGGGTGAACTGATTGACTTGTGGTTTAGCCCCAGCGAATTCACTGACGATGTCGAAATCCTCGCTCCTGATCTGGCGGGCGAACGATCTGAGAAATTCAAAGCGACGCTTAAGCCCTTTCCGGTTCCGATTTCCAAAGGAACGTCTGTCGAAGCCCAAAAGCCCGAGCTACCGAAAGCAGGGACGACAAATCTTCGTCTCAATGTGCCCTACCGTGACACCGACCTGCCCGGCCTGTATCGCGTGCGCCTGCTGGACCTCAACCAAGTCCCGTTCGAGCGGTGGATTACCTACAACTTTCCCGCCGACGAGAGCGATCTGTCGCTCGCGACGACGGAACTGATCCGCAAGCAACTCGGCGACAAAGTCCGTGTCAGCATTCAAGAACCGGGCGAGTTCTCCTGGATCGCCGGCCGCGACATCGGCAGCGAAGTCCGTGACGCTCTGCTGATTCTGCTGGCGGTGCTGCTCATCGCCGAACAATTCATGGCGTACCGACTGAGTTACCATCATCGACCAGTCGCAGGAGCGAGTCGATGACCTTTGAGATCGAGTTTTCAGCCGACTCCGAACGACAACTTTCAGAATTGGCCGCTCGCGACCGCCGAATGCTTTTGGATTCCATCGAGACACATCTGAGCCATGAGCCAACGACTCCCACAAAGAACCGAAAGTTGCTCCGGTCCAATCCGGTCGCCGCGTGGGAACTGCGCGTGGCCGACTTTCGTGTCTTCTACAACGTTGAGAGCGAACGTATTCTGGTCATCGTCGTCGCAGTGGGCCACAAAGAACACAACCGACTGACGATTGATGGAAAGGTGATTCCACTATGAAGAGTGCCACGCTGGATTCCTCCCAAATGACGGTGTCGGAACTTTTGGGAGCGGCCGAACAGAACGACGTCGTGTTTATTCAATCGAATGGCCAAACTCGATTCGCGATCGTTCCTGCGGATGACTCGGACGAGGAAAT
>JAYVQJ010000115.1:0-11491 GCA_043777235.1 Planctomycetia bacterium | reverse complement strand
ATGAACGGCAACTTCAACGGAAATGGTTACGGCAACGGTGCTGGTGGCATGGGCGGTTGGGGCGGAGGCATGGACCAGGGGTTCGGCGGAGGGGGCTCTGGCAACAACAATAACAACAACTTCGTGATCAACATGATGGAAGTTCCCGGCGAGCAGCAGATCATCGTGCATGTGAAGATTGCGCAGTTGGATCGTACTCAGGTTCGGAAGCTCGGTCTGAATTTTCCGAGCCTCATCAGTCGAGCGAACGCGGCCACTCAAACCACCATTACTGGCGCGTTCAATCCTTTGACCGGAGCGGGAGCACTCAGCGGTATCTTCGAGAACGCTGAGATCAACATGATTATCAGTTGGCTCGCCCAGAACGGCACCGCCAAGATCATCGCCAATCCGAGCATCACGGTGATGAATGGCACCACCGGGAGCTTCATCTCCGGCGGTGAATTCGCCGTACCGACGGTTGTGGGAGTTGGCGGTGCTCAAGGGACAACGACGACGTTCCGAGGATTCGGAACCTCGGTGATCGTGACGCCGACGATCATCGACAAGGATCTGATCCGTCTGCGAGTCGTCCCCGAATACAGCCAGATCAATTCAGATAATACCTCTGGTGGCATCCCCGGCCTCAACACTCGGCGAGCGACCACGACCGTTCAATTGCGTGAAGGTCAGACGATCGCGTTGGCAGGATTGTTCTCACATCAAAGCGCGGTCGGAGTGACTCGCATGCCGTTCCTGGGCGAGCTGCCGTACATCGGGCCGAAGCTTTTCAATGGCAAAACTGCCACGATGGGTGAGACCGAATTGCTGTTCCTGGTCACTCCGGAAATCGTCCGGCCCATGGAGCAGGACGAGGTTCCGCCGGTGCCCGGCTTCTATGTCACTCATCCGAACGATCGTGAGCTATACCACTACGCCATGACCGAAGGTGCTCCGGATCAAGGGGTCTATCAACTGGCTCCGTATGGTTGGGGACCGGGCCTCGGAACCGAAGTCGGATATCGACCATATAACCCGGCCCTTGGTGCGTACCCACCCGGTCCAGCCAATGGAATGACCGGCGGCAGTCTTCAAACCGGCGGATTCAGCTTCCCCGGCGGCGCGATGCAAGGGGGTGGCATGAATGGCGGTTCGATGGGGAACGGTGGTTACTCACAACCGATGATGGTTCCGCCCGCCCCGGCAAGCATGCCAGGCCCAGTTCCCGATCCCGCCGTGAGGTTTTCACCAAATCGAAACAATCCCCTGTTGGGTCAGGCTTCCGCAGAAGAGATCGCCAATCCGCAGAAACCAAGCTGGAATCCCTTCAAACGTTTTGGCGGGAGTCCCGCGCCCAGTGGCGTTCAACCGGCGGGATATAACTCGCAGAGACCAACGAACGGCCCGGTTCAGCCGGCCGGTTATCAATCTCAGCGAGGCCGCTACTAATCTGAATTCATTCGAACTGCCGATAACTTGAGAGTCGAGACGCCCTCGGAGTGAGGGTGAGATGAGTGAAGCGGCCAAGAATCCTCTCGCTAACGGCGAGAACTTCGGCCCACCATCACGGAGGAGGGGGACATGATCATTCGCAATCGCTCGCTCAGGCTCGCTTTGAGCTTGTTACTGATCTCGGCTGTGGCCGGCTGTTACTTGCCGTCGTTTGGGTCGAGACGCTCGTTTGCGATTCCCAACACTTATCCGTTGGGCAGCACTGTCCGCGATCACTATCACCAGATGGAAATGAACGGCGAAGCCTCTGACTTCGTCATTCATCGCCATGAGTTCGTGCGCAACAGCGCCGAACTCAATTGCGCCGGCAAAGACCACGTCATGGAAATCGCCGCGCGGATGCGCAGCAATCCGTTTCCCGTGTTGGTCGAGCGATCTGAGAACAACTCCGATCCGGAGATCGACCAATTTCGCCGCAACATCGTGACACAAATTCTGACCGACTTCGGCAACGCCGACGCTCAGACACGCTGTATTGTCGCCACGCCTTACAACAAGCACCTCAACGGCATGGAAGCGGAACCTGACTGGTATCGCTGGATCGGTATCCGTGGCGGGCAAGGCAACAACAACAACGGCGGCGGTGGTGGTGGTGGCGGATTCGGCGGCGGTGGTGGAGGCGGCGGTGGCGGTGGCGGTGGCGTCTTCTGACCACAGCGTTCGTCACACCGGCTTGTCGTATCGCACCTTCACGCTCGTTCGGATTCCGCCACGCGGCGTGAAGTCAGCCACGATCGTCATCCAGCGTGGCTGCGTGACCGCGACGAGATCATCCAGAATGCTGTTCGTCACGCTCTCGTAGAACGCGCCGTGATTCCGGTACTGCTGGAGATACAGCTTCAGCGCCTTCAGCTCATAGCAGAGCCGATCCGGAACATAGCTGATCGTCAGCGTCCCGAAATCCGGCTGCCCGGTCATCGGACAAACGGATGTGAACTCAGGGCAGACGGTCACAATCTCGTAGTCGCGCTGCGGGTACGGATTGTCAAACGTCTCCAGAATCGTTCGCGAGATGTCGCTCATGACGAGATGACCTCCGATGCCTTGGAAATCGTAGGCGAGTCATTCCATGACTCGCATTCTCCGGTCACGGAGTGACCGGTCTACGATGAGAAAAACCCGGACCAAGTTGGCCCGGGTCATTCGCAGAACAATTTCAAACCAGAATGCCGAAGAATTACTTCTTCTCTTCGGCCTTCTTCTCGGCTGGCGGAGGCGGAGCGGCTTTCTCTTCGTAGGCTTTCTTGGGCTCACCCGCGGCCGGAGCCGGAGTCGCGGCTGCCGCACCAGCAGCACAACACGGAGCCGGAGCTTGGCAGCAAGTCGGCTTGCAGCATTTCACCTTGGCTGGCTTGCAGCATTTCACTTTGACCGGCTTGCAGCAGTCTTTGGCTTGAGCAGCAGCAGGCAGCAACATTGCGGCTCCGGCGATCAGGCACCACATCACGCTTTTCATTGGGTCGTCTCCTCGAGGTTTCAGGTCGTTCAAAAACACATCACAGTCAAGCGACGCCGAGCGAACCGCTCGGCATTCGCAACGGCGACATGATGAAAGCCGACCCCACGAGCAGCAAGGGTCTCGCCCTAGTTTCGAACAGACCGCATGTCGGTCGTGACGATTGTTCCGCACGGCGGGAGCGCAACACTCACGCCAGCCGCGCCTCAAACTCCGTTTCACTAAGCACCGGCACTCCGAGTTCCTGCGCCTTCGCCAGCTTGCTCCCCGCGTCAGTGCCCGCAACGACGAACGACGTCTTCTTCGAGACGCTTCCCGATGGTTTGCCGCCATGTTGATGAATCAGCTCTTGGATTTGGTCACGCGTGAACTTTGTCAGCGTGCCCGTCACGACAATCGTCAGTCCTTCCAGTTTTCGTGGCTCCGCCTCGGCCGGGCGTTCGGGTAACGGCTGTCCGAAGTTCAACCCGAAGACGCGAAGTTCTTCGACCAACTGACGGCCGGTGTCCGAGGCGAAGTAGCCATGAATCGATTTCGCGATGACGTCGCCGACTTCATCGACCGTTGCGAGTTGCTCTTCGGTCTGCCGCAGTATTTCGTCGAGCGTTCCAAAACGTTCCGCGAGAAGCTGCGCGGTTCGTGTGCCGACATGCCGAATGTTCAACCCGACCAGCAATCGCCACAACGAGCGCGACTTTGATTCCTCAATCCCCTTCAGCAAGCCATCGACGGACTTCTCTCCCATCCGTTCGAGGGCCAGCAATTCGTCACGTCGATCGCGCAGCCGATAAACATCCGGCAGCGATTGAACGAGACCGCTGTCCGTCAATTGCTCGACCAATTTTGTTCCGAGTCCTTCGATGTCCATTGCCCCGCGCGACGCGAAGAACCGCAGCCACTCGCGAAGCTGAGCCGGGCATTGCGAACTCGGACAGCGGATGTAAACGCCCCCTTCGTCTTGGACCGCTTCGGTCCCACAGACGGGGCAGTGAGTTGGAAATTCAAACGGCTGCTCGCTGCCGTCGCGACGATGCTCTTCGACGCGAACGACGTGTGGGATGATCTTGCCCGCTTTCTCGACGACGACCCAATCGCCGATCCGCAGGCCGAGCCGTTCGATCTCGTCGCGGTTGTGCAGACTCGCTCGCGAGACTGTCGTCCCGGCGATCTCGACCGGCGCGAGGTGCGCGACCGGAGTCAGTGCTCCGGTCTTGCCGACTTGCACTTCAATCTGTTCGAGCCGCGTCGTCGCTTCGTACTTCTCCCACTTGTAGGCGACGACCCACTTCGGAGCTTTGCTGGTCCGGCCAAGCTGCTCGCGTTGCTCCAACGAATCGACTTTGATGACCAGCCCGTCAACCTCGAAATCCAATTCGTGCAGCGAGTCCATCAGCTCGTGAGCGTACTCCAGCGTCGCGTCCATGTTCGGCAGCGTTGCCACGCGCGGAGTTGTCGGGATGCCGAATCGCCGAGCCGCTTCCAAAAACTCGTGATGCGTCTGATACGTCGCCCCTTCGCTGTACCCAACACTATGCGCGAAGAACCGCAGCCGTCGCGCCGCGCACAGCTTCGGATCATGCAACTTAATCACTCCCGCGCAGGAGTTTCGAGGATTCGCGAACGGCTCTTCCCCCGCTTGAATCTGTGTGGCTCGAATGTGAGCGAAGTCCGGGTTTGAAATGTACGCCTCGCCCCGAATCTCGATGACCGGCGGCACATCGTCGCCGCTCAATCGCAACGGCACGCCGCGAATCGTCCTCGCATTTTTAATGACATTGTCCCCCTTTCGGCCGTCTCCGCGAGTCACCGCCGTCGTCAGCACGCCCTGCTCGTAGATCAACGCCAGCGACACGCCGTCAACCTTGAACTCGATCGTGTATTCCGGCTGAGTCGCTGCTCCCAATCCTTTGCGCACGTCAGCGTCAAACTTGCGGACCCCCTCTTCCTCGTAGACGTTTTCAATCGAGAGCATCGGCACGCGATGCTCAACCTGTATGAATCCGTCAATTGGCTCGCCACCAACTTTGTGAGTCGGACTGTCCGGCGCATCGAGTTCGGGATGCTGTCGCTCGATCAGTTCCAATTGTTTGAGCAGCCGATCGAATTCGAGATCCGAAATCTCCGGCTTGGCCTCGACGTAATACAGTCGATTGTGCCGCCACAGTTCGGCCCGCAGCTTCTCGACTTCCGCCTTCAGATTCGACATGCGATCCCTTCCGTTTCATCCATCAAAGTTCTGCCCGATCATTGTGATGAACAATCCCAATCAATTCGACTTCACAGCCCCCCTTCGTTTCCTTTGTTGCCTTCTGTTCAATTCCCTCTGATTTTGAACAGAAGGAAACGAAGACCACGAAGAAGAGAACTTGAGCGAGGTGAGTTCGTGGAGCTTTCTTGTTGTGAAAATAGTCGAGTTCATGGCATCATGCCGCCCGTTTCAGCCTTCGGGTGATCGCCGACGGATTCAACCAACCGAGAGTCAGGGAAGCGAATCATGCGTCGTCGTGATGTTCTCGCAATGGGCAGCATGGCCGGATTGACGGCCAGTCTGCCGACATTGCTGGGCTCTCAATCGCTTGCCGGCCCTTCAACACCCAACGAAGGCCGCCTGTTCGGCAAGGCGAAGTCCGTTTTGTTGCTCTTTTTGGCCGGAGGTCCGCCTCAACACGAGACGTTCGATCCAAAACCGAATGCTCCCGTTGAGATTCGCGGGCCGTTCAATCCGATCAGCACATCGGTACCGGGGATTCAGTTTTGCGAACTGCTTCCGCGCACCGCTCAGCGAGCACATCGGCTGGCGGTCGTCCGCTCGATGTTCACGAACAACAACATTCATGGCGGCAGCGGCTATTGGGTGCTGACGGGTCGGCAACTGCAATCGGGCGACGGCGAGAATGCTCAGCCGACCGATTGGCCGAACCTCGCGTCGATCGTGAAGCTGCTGCGGCCGAGCGAACGGTTGCCGTCTCTTTCGGCGGTCAGTTTGCCGGAATTATTCATCGGCAACGGTGGCAACATTGAGGCGGGACAATTCGGAGGCATCCTTGGCCCGCAGTGGAGCCCCGAATTCATCGAGTGCAAACCGGCTGACTCCGCGAAAAGTTTTCAGCTCGGCGGGATGTATGCGCCTCGAGTTTCGAGCGAACAGCTGCGGCAGCGTGTGTCGTTGCTTGATGCACTCGGCCGTACGTTCGAGGGATCGCCACGCAGCGCGGTCGTGCAAGTGCATGACCGAGTGACTCAGCAAGCGGTTGAGTTGCTGACGTCCGGTGGTGCTCGGCAAGCCTTCAATCTGCACGAGGAATCGGAATCGGTGCGCGACCGTTATGGCCGCTACCCGTGGGGTCAAAGCGTGCTGCTCGGCCGACGGCTGATTGAAGCGGGCGTCCGTTTCGTGACGGTCAACTGGCCACGCATTCCCGGCGATCGAGGTGTCGACAACCCGCTGTGGGACACGCACGCTCGCAACGCCGACCGGATGGAAGATGTGCTCGCGCCGCAGTTCGACGTCACCTTTGCCGCGCTGTTGGACGACCTGCAAGAGCGCGGCTTGCTCGATGAAACGCTGGTCGTTGCGGTGGGCGAGTTCGGCCGCACTCCGCGCATCAACGCGAACGGGGGTCGAGATCATTGGGGACCGGTGATGAACGCCGTTCTCGCCGGAGCCGGCATTGCGGGCGGCCAAGTCTACGGCAGCAGCGACAAGCAAGGAGCGTATCCCGCCGCCGATCCTGTCGACGCCGGACATCTCGCCGCGACGATTTTTCATCTCGTCGGAATCGACACACAGGGAACATTCCGCGATCGAGTCGGCCGCGAACTCCGCATCACCGACGCTGAACCGCTCTTCAAACTGCTGGGCGAAGAGCCAGTCAATTCGCAACGCGCCGTCTCGTCCGGTGACATCACGCGTGTGCCTCAATTCCGAGACGGTTCGCTGAAACATCCCGACTTCGCGACGACCGAAACGTTGCTCGCCGCAGATGCTCCGGCCAGCCCAAAGGGTTGGCGAGCCTCGCCGCTGGTCGATCCACCGATCATGTTGTTTGGAACTCGCTTGCTGGGACAACACGCGGCGCTTGGCCTCTGGCCGAATCGAACGAACAACAGCGAGGCGATTCCGGCTCAAGCACAAGCGATTCTTGCTCAACAGATTCTTGATCCGCAGGCGGGGCATTTCACGGCGAAGGCGGTCGTCGGCGGAGGTGGCGCGACGCGCGAAAGCTTCGAGCAATTCTTCCTCAAACATTTCCGCTGTCGCCTGACGCTGTTCCGATTCAACGAGGCATCGAAGTCAGCCCTCCAGCGAACGGAACTCGCGTCGGTCGAGTTCACGCCGACATGGCTCGACGCACAACAAACGAATTGGCAGACCGTCACGCTCGAAAAGCAACTCGCTCCGGCAGCGCTCGGCGCGAACTTTTCGTTTGGCCTGGGGATTGGCATCGCGCTAGTCGTGGAACGAAAAACCGAAGGACCGATCGCAGTGTCCGCCGATCTTGGAGACACGTTTGTGCGAGTCCAACGAATCGACGTGGAATTCAAAGGCTGGCAAGTCGCGTGAACTCGCGAAGGGGGTTCGATCATGAGTGCATTGCCTAAGTCGGACGACGACGTCGTGATGGCGGAGTTGGCGGAAACCGGTACGAAGTGGAAGACCATCTTCGGCCGAATTCTGCTCGGTTTCTTGGTCGTCTTGTTGGCGATCGAGCTTCATGGCAAGTTGGGCTACGACCGCACATTAACGACGCTACGAACGAGCGCCTCACAGGTCATGGGGGACGCGATTCACGGCGGCCCGGCAGAACTCGAAGAGTGGACGTTGCCGCTGCCCGAAGCGGAGAAGTGCATCAAAGGTTTCCCGTCTCAGACTCGCAAAGTCGTCTTCGGAACACCGGTCGTCGCGCTGCGCTGGTTCAGTCTCTTCAAAACGTATGTCATCAAGTTGCACTTGGACGACAACGTCGTGATCTCACTGACGACCGACGACGACGAGTGACGCGCGTTGCTCGATGGGTTGTTGAAATCGTTGGCGATAGACTCCCGCCCCTTCGGCCACAGTGGCCTTCGCAATCTTCCACACAAGGAACACGGAGATGATGACCTCATGAAAGCACTCTCTTTCGCGACCAGTTTGGTCTGCGCCGGTTTTGTTTTGGGCTGTGGTGGTTCTGCTGTGCCTCCATTGAAAGTTGCTCCGGGTCCGTCTGAGTCGACGATTCCTGTCAACGAATCGAAAGCAGCGGACGCCGTCGAATCGAAAACCTCTGAGAAATCGGATGCGACTCCCGCACCGAAATCTCGCAGCGTGACGTTGCATTACCGCTTCAAGGTCAAAGACCTGAAGCCCGCTGAGGACGCGGCGAACTCCGTCGTCCGAGTTTGGCTGCCGTCGGCGTCGGCCAGCGACGAGCAACAGGTCAAACGCTTGGACGCGACCGCTCCGGCAGAGCTTTCGGAAAACACCGAAGATCAATTCGGCAATCGCATTCTTTTTTTCGAGACGAAGATTCCAGAGAGCGGCGAGTTCAGTGTCGATGTCCCGTATGAGATCACTCGCCGCGAAGTTTTGCGTGGTCCGTCGCGAAGCACCGACGCTGCTGCGGAGAAGCTGGACGAAGCAAAACGAAAAATCTTTTTGCGAGCCGACACGATGGTGCCGACGACCGGCAAGCCGCTGAAACTGCTCGACATGATCGACCTCTTGCAGGACAAGCTCGCCCGCGCGCGGCAGCTTTACGACATCGTTGATGATCACGTTGCCTACAAGAAAGAAGGAACCGGCTGGGGCCGCGGCGACACCAATTGGGTCTGCGACAGCCGCTACGGAAATTGCACCGACTTCCACAGTCTGTTCATCTCGCTGGCTCGGTCGCAGGGATTGCCTTCGCGGTTCGAGATCGGTTTTTCGATCCCGACCGACAAGCCCGAAGGCCCGATCTCCGGCTATCACTGCTGGGCGTGGTTCTACACCGACGAGCGCGGTTGGGTGCCGGTCGATATCTCGGAAGCGGACAAGAACCCGATGATGAAAGACTACTACTTCGGCAACCTCACGGCGGATCGCGTGACGTTCTCTGTCGGCCGGGACATCTCGCTGGTTCCGAAGTCCGAGAGCCAACCGCTCAACTTTTTCATCTACCCACACATCGAGGTCGGTGGCAAAGTGCTGCCGAAAGAAAACGTCGAGTTGCAGATCGCGTTCAAAAACCGGGCGTAGCAAACGACTCCGATCACGACGCGGCTGCGAATCCGATACTGACAGGAGTCGCGATGCGTGGAAAGTTCGGCGTCGTCTGAGGTGACGATCCAAGAACTCGCGCGACGAGCTGTGCGGGGATGTCCGCTAAGCGAACTCGCGCGAACTCCACTCCGGGCGGCACCGACAAGTCATTCAACGTCGGTTCATCGGCGTTGACCACAATGACTCCGCCGGGACGGACGGCTTGTGCCAGCAGTTCGACAACGGACTTCGCACCGAATGAGTTGTGCCGAGTGACTTCCATTCGCGAAAGGAAGATGACGGCATCGGCAGACACGCAGGGAAGTCCTTCGGAACGAAGGCTCTCGGCGGTGACTTCGCAGACGGCGAAATCGACGGACGGATGCAAGAACACCGAACGGGCTCCGGCCCCATTCGCCAAGGGACGTGACTGAAGCTGCCGCTCGTTGATCCACAATCCGGATCGACTCGCAACTCCGACCGAACGTCCTTCGGCAATCGCGAAGTTTGCGACTCGTCGAGCGACGTTTGTCACGCCTTCGCCACCGGCAATCAGCACCGTCGGAAGTCGCGATGACTCGTTGGAACCCACCGGGAATAGCGCGGCGAGAATCGCTTCGACCACGGGCCGAGGCGGATCGCACATTGGTTCGATGTGCTGCAACAACGACGGGGCCGCGTTGACTTCCAGAATCGCTCCCCCTTGTTCAAGCAGCGGACGGCCGATGTCCTCCGCAATGACATCGACCCCGGAGATATCGAGACCAACGAACCGCACCGCATCGACCACCATCGCCGCAACGTCCGGGTGTACGAGATTGGTGACGTCATCATTTGTGCCGCCATACGACGTGCGCGAGTCGTAACGCAGCGGCACTCGTTCGTCAGTGAGCGGAATTGTCGTGACCGAACGGCCGTGGTCGGACAACACCGTTCGTTCTTCGTCGCCGAGCACGATTTTCCACAGCGGCGTGCTCGTGTCGTGATCGTCGCCTCGGCGCGGATCAAGGTTTGCGATCGCAACCAATTCGGCGATCGTGTGAACTCCGTCACCGATGACGTGCGCTGGATCGCGCCGAACTGCCGCGACGACGCGGTCTCCCACGACAAACAGCCGATGATGCACACCGAGAATGAACTTCTCGACCAGCACCTCCGGCTTGAATGTGCGAGCCAATTCGTAAGCGGCGACGACCTCGTCGCGCGTCTTCAGACGCAGCGAGACACCGTGACCGTAATCGTCATTGCGCGGCTTCACGACGACTGGCAGCTCCAGTTCGCAGGCCGCTTGCCAAGCGTCCTCCGCATCACGGACCAATCGGCCGCGCGGAACCGGCAAGCCCAACTGTTCAAGCAGTTCCTTCGTCAGCAACTTGTCGTCCGAGATCGCTTCCGAGATTTCGCTGGTCCGATCGGTCAGAGCCGTTCTCAATCGTCGCTGCTGGCATCCGTGTCCCAACTGAATCAAGCTCTCACGATCGAGCCGCATCACCGGAATGCCGCGAGCCTCGGCGGCCGACATCAACATCGTCGTCGTCGCTCCCGGAGCCACATCGAACGCGAACTGCCGCAGCCGTTCGAATTCGGACTCAGCCGCGAAGTCATGCCCTTCGACCGCCGCTGACAACATACGACACGCGGTCGTCAAACATTCGGCCGCAACCAGCGGATCGAAGCACTCGATGACCAACGTGGAGGATGGGCACTCTTGCCCGTCCGTGTTTTCGTGAAGCGGGACGGGCAGGAGTGCCCATCCTCCGCGCTGACAATCCGGCGCGGTGAGCCGCTGTAACTCCTGCGTCACCGCGCCGAGCAACTCGATCGGATCGCTGGGCAGTGCCGACCACGGGAGCAATTCGACGCAGCCCGGTTCACCGCGATGCACGGTTTCCGTCATGCTCGCCAGCCAATCGCCAATCTGAATTCGGCACGCCGGCCAATTCACGGACTTGACGTCCGCCAACCTGACACCTGCTTCCAAAACCGGTCGATCAGACCAAACATTGCGAGCATTCTGCGGCCACAGCCGCTCGATGCAAAACAGCCCGATCGTGCGGGCGGCGAAGGAATCACAAATCATGACGGCAATCTCCTTGAGCCACGCGACAGGCGGCGAAGTACAAGGCGTCGTCCGTTGCGAAATTGGGCGCACGATTTTTTTGGATTGGCCAAATCGGTACGCTGCCGTCGCCTTCCCAGGCACTTTCTCTCGAATCGAAATCGTCATGCCGCTCGACGCTCAGGCCGATGGGTCGCTGGAACCGTATCGGCCGTATTTGAAATGGCTGGCCGAAACGCAGCTTGATCCTGCGTGGCGAGGC
>JAYVQJ010000114.1:0-2931 GCA_043777235.1 Planctomycetia bacterium | reverse complement strand
AACAGCGAGAATACGCCAAGAGCGAACGGCATCGCGCCGACGACCAGCAACCATCGCCATGCCAGAAAAGAACCGTCTGCGCCGACCTGCCAACTGCTCGGCAACAGAGTCGGATCAATCGACGACCACAGCGTCCACTTCGCGACGAGAGCGATTTTCGCCGCCAGCGTCGAAACCAAAAAGATGCCGATGTTGGCTGACGTTCCGATGACTCCGGCCGCAGCAGCACGCGAGAGGTTGGACCACGCTTCCGAAACGAGTGCAACTCCATTCGGCCACATACCGCCGACACCGGTGCAAGCGAGATACCACAGCCCCAACAGTTGCCACGGTGTCTGCGCCAGCGATCCCGCGCCGGAAAAAATCGAGTACGTCAGAATGCTGAGCGCCATTGCCTTCGAACGGCCGAAGCGGTCTCCCGCTCGGCCGAAGATCAATCCGCCGCTCGCGGCACCGAATAGAAACGCACACGTCAACCACGCGAACCACTGAGCGACCTTCGTTTTTGCCGCATCCCATTCGACGGTTTGGCTCGCCGACATTTTCGATGGCTGCCCCTTTTTGGGGACAAGCTTACTCAATTCGCGATATCGAGGCACATCGAGTTCGCCGGTCCGTCCGAGCAAATCAATCGCCGCCGGTTCCATCGCCAGCGACGAGATCGACAAATGAAACCCCGCGCAAAACCAACCGAGAAACGCACAGACCAAAATGACGTAACGGCCGGCCGGCGAGAGTACGGGAGGGACGGCTTCATTGGTCATGCGGATCGCCCCAATCTGTCCGGCCTTCGGCTGCGGCGCTGAACGGTTTTGCTTTGTCCCGGTAGGGACACTCGAAAATAGCCCAGCACTTCAGTGCTGGGATCACGATTGATCTTGTCCTTCTTGAGTCCCGCTAGGGACGACGGACGACACGATTGTCTATCGTCCCTGACGGGACTTTGTGGTGGCTTTTGCTCCGTCCCCAGCACTGAAGTGCTGGGCTATTTTCAATCCGTCCCTAATGGGACTCAAACAACGCACTGTTTGAGTTCGTTATTCCTGTTTCAACGCCTGCCGCAGTTCTGCAATCTCGCTCTTCAACGTGCGGCTGAACGACGCGACGTCGGAGCTGTGCATCACGAGATTCCCACCGGCTTGCGACCACTCGATTTCTTTCGCGACGCTCAGCCAGAAGTGAATGCCGGCTCCGACGCCGTGCTCGCGAGCGATGCGGAAAATCGTTCGCACGGCTTCGTCGAAGCGCGGGTGATCGTACTGTTCCGGGATGCCGAGGTTGCACGACAGATCGTGCGGACCGATCAGCACCGAATCCAAGCCCGGCACCGAACAGATCTCGTGCAGGTTCTCGATCGCCGGAACGCTCTCGATGTTGGCGATCAGAATTTTGTCGCCGTTCCGCTTCTCCAAGTAGTCGCGCAGTTCCGGTTCGAGCGTGTTCGGATCGCGCAGTGCCTCTTGCAATCGACGCCCTTTAAGCGGCCGGTACTTCACGGCACCGACCAGTGCGCGGACTTGCTCGGCGGTTTCGAGATACGGCCCGATGATCCCGCCGGCTCCGGCGTCGAGCGCCTTGCACGCCTCGAACGGATCGTTGCACGGGATGCGCACGACCGGAGGAATGCCCGCCGCCTGATACGTCTGACAAATCCAGGAGAGCGTTTCGCGGCCGATCGGTGTGTGCTCGGTGTCGACGAAGACGAAGTCGATCCCCGTCTGCTTGACGAAGTTCGGCCACAGCGGCGAGGTGCTGACCATCGCCGAGGAATAGACACGCTTGCCTGAGTGCAACGCTTGAATGATCTCACGACCGGTCATTGGGTTTCCTTTCGAGTGTGAAAACGTAGCCGAGTCATTCCGTGACTCGAATTTTCCGGTCACGGAGTGACCGGTCTACGTTACTTGGCAACCAACCGATCGAGCGCCGGCAACGGGAACTCAGCCGACGGAACATGTTGCTCGCGCATGAGCCGCTCGATCTTCGCGACGATCTCCGGATGCTCAGCCGCGACGTCTTTCGATTCGGCGATGTCCTCTTTGATGTTGTAGAGTTCAATCTTCATGACCGGCGGATTGTCTTTGTTCTTTCCTTTCGGGAGTAGGCTCTGTCGGATCCCTTTCCAATCGCCGATGCGGACACATTGCTGGCCGCCGTAATCGGGGAACTCGCGGTACAGAAACGGTCGCTCCGGCTGCGACTCACCACGCATCGTCGGCAACAGACTGATGCCGTCGATCTCTTTCGGAGTTGCATCCTTCAAGCCGGCGACATCGAGCAGCGTCGGCAGCCAATCTTCAAAACCGCTGACTCGATCGCGACTCGTGCCGGCGGGAATCTTCCCTTTCCAACGCACGATCGTCGGTTCGCGGAAGCCACCTTCGTAGAGCGAACCCTTCTTGCCTCGCAGCGGGCCGGCCGAGTTGAAGAAGTCGGCGTCCGTGCCACCGAGGCTGTCGTAGGCCGGGCCGTTGTCAGAACTGAAAACGAACAGCGTGTTGTCATCGAGGCCAAGTTCGCGCACGAGCGACACGATCCGTCCGACGTCGCGATCCAACCGAGTGATCATCGCGGCGTAAGCGGCTCGCGGTTGATGATGAGGCAGATAGCCTTTGCCTCCGACATACGGCGGGTCATCGAACTTGCCGGCGTACTCGGCCAGCGAATCTTCCGGCACTTGAATCGCCAGATGCGGGATCGTGCTCGGCACGTACAGGAAGAACGGTCGCGACTTGTTGTCGCGCACGAATCGCAACGCTTGCTCGATGATCACATCCTGAGCGAACTCTTTGCCGATGAATCCGGAATAGCTGCCCGCATCTTTCGGATCGGCTCCGGCGGCGAGCTTGTTCTGATGCGCGTCGATATCCGGGTTGTTCAATCGCACTTGCTTGTCGTCGTCCCACAAATGAGTCGGATAGTGGTTGTGAG
>JAYVQJ010000113.1:0-2933 GCA_043777235.1 Planctomycetia bacterium | reverse complement strand
TCGCTGGCGCGTCGTGCTAGTTCTGCAACCGCTTCTTGGAAAAACTAACCCGAAGCGTCAGCGAGGGCGAACGCTTCACGAAACTCTGTATTGAAGATCGTCTCGAACACTCGCCCTCGCTGACGCTTCGGGTTAATTACGATCAACAAAACACGAAACACAACGGACAAAATCATGAGCAGTTGGATCGAAGGACGCTTTGAGGAAAACGTGATCGTCTCGACGCTGGAGCAGGCGATGAACTGGGCGAAGGAGTCCAGTGTGTGGCCAATGACGTTCGGCCTTGCCTGTTGTGCGATCGAGATGATGGCCGTCGGAGCCAGCCGCTTCGACCTGGACCGCTTCGGGGCCGGGGCGTTCCGCGCGAGTCCGCGTCAGGCGGACTTGATGATCGTGGCCGGGACCGTCACCTACAAAATGGCCAGCCGAGTCCGGCGGCTCTACGAGCAGATGCCCGATCCGAAGTACGTGATCGCGATGGGTGCCTGCACGGTCGGTGGCGGCCCATACTTCAAGTGGGGCTATCACGTCGTCAAGGGCGTCGATCTGGTCGTCCCGGTCGATGTCTATGTCCCCGGCTGCCCGCCGCGCCCGGAGGCTCTGCTCGAAGGGATCATGCGCATCCAAGACAAAATCAAAGCCCGCAAGCTCGGCAAAGGCATGACCGAGGTATTGCCGGTTCCGCACCACAGCGGAGTCGCGGCAGTACCGAGTGTGTTGAACGTGTGAGGTTGATAAATGTCCAAGCCGCGCCTGTATCTGGAAACGACGATTCCCAGTTACCTGACGGCTTGGCCAAGTCGGGACTTGGTGATTGCTGGTCATCAGCAAGTGACGAAAGATTGGTGGCGTGAACGGCGGGACGATTTCGACATTCGCATTTCACAATTTGTTTGGATTGAGGCGGCAGCGGGCGATCCTGAAGCCGCTCGGCAGAGACTGGAAATACTTCAGCCATTCCCTTGGCTGGATTTAACAGACGACAGTGAGAAGTTGACGACCGCGTTGCTTCAAGCACGCATTATTCCTGAAAAGTCGGCTCGTGATGCGGCGCACATTGCTGTGTGTGCTGTCCATCGAATCGATTACCTGATGACTTGGAATTGTGCGCATATCGCCAACGCGGAAATCATCAAAGTCGTGCGGCGGATTTGTGCGGAGCACGGATTCGAGTGTCCTGAAATCTGCACGCCCGACGAACTCATGGGAGACAGCGATGTATCACGATCCGATCGTTGAAGAAGTCCGCGCAATCCGTGAACGGCTGGCGGCGGAATGTGATTTTGATGTCCACAAGATTTTCGAGCGTGCTCGCAAACAGCAAGCCGCCTCGAATGCGACGATTGTGGACTACAGCAAAAATGCTGGCGAACAAGAAATGGCCGCGTTGGCGATGAAAGGCTAGTAATGAGCGCGATTCTGAAGATTGAAGACTTGCGAGTGGCCGTGGATGGCAAGCCGATTCTCAAGGGAGTGAACCTGGAGATTCGGCAAGGGGAGATTCATGCTTTGATGGGGCCGAACGGGTGCGGCAAGAGCACTTTGGCATACGTCATTGCCGGGCATCCGAAGTACGAGATCACCGGCGGCAAAGTCGAACTCGACGGCGTCAACGTGCTGGAGCTTGATCCGTGTCAGCGGGCTCGGCTGGGGATCTTCCTGGCGTTTCAGTACCCGGTGACGATTCCGGGAGTGAAGGTCTCGGACTTCCTGCGGCACGCGACGTCGAACATTCGCAACCCCGACCGCAAAGAGGGCGAGGGGCTGATCCCGATGAAGGAGTTCCGCAAGGAACTCAAGGACAAGATGGCCGAGATCGACATCGACACCGAGTTCGCTCGGCGCTATCTGAACGACGGGTTCTCCGGCGGCGAGAAGAAGCGCATGGAGATTCTGCAACTGTCGCTGCTGCGTCCCCGCTTCGCGATCCTCGACGAAACCGACAGCGGCCTCGACAGCGATGCCGTCCGAGCCGTCAGCGAAGGGATCAACAAACTCCACGGCCCGCACATGGGCGTGCTGATTATCACCCACCACGAACGGTTGCTCGAATTCAACAAGCCGAATTTCACGCATGTGATGCTCGCGGGAAAGATCGTCGAAACCGGCGATGCGTCACTCGCTCACGACCTGCACGCCAACGGATACGCAACGGTCAGAGAACGACATCCGGCTGAAGCGGCGGAAGAGCAAGCGGTTGTGGTGAAGGCGTGAGAATTGGAGTGATCGAACATGACCGTTCAAACTTTTCGAGACCTGTTGACCGCTCAACCGTTTCAGCCATTCCGCATCACGATGTCGAGCGGCAAGCAGTTTGATGTGAAGCATCCTGAAATGGCGTTTCTGACACGGACGATTTTGTTCGTGGGAGTTGAAATCGCCGAAGACGGTGTCCCGGCGGAATTCCGAATGTGTTCGCTGTTGCACATCACGACGGTTGAACCGTTGAGTGCAACGGCGGTCGGAGCCTGAAACAAAAAAACAATGGAATCACAACGATTTCGCCAATCAGCGAGGAACAAATCATGACGACCGAACTAGCAGTTCAAGACCGTGACGTTGAAGACGTCGGTGTTGGCGATTACCAATTCGGGTTCCACGATCCCACGGACAAGTATGTCTTCAAGAGCCGCCGAGGGCTTGATCGGGAGATCGTTTATCAGATCTCTGAGATGAAGAAGGAGCCGAAGTGGATGCGGGACTTCCGCATCAGTTCGCTGGAGACGTTCTTCCAAAAGCCGATGCCCACATGGTGCGGAGATGTTGGGGAGATCGACTTCCAAAACATCTTTTACTACATGAAGGCGGCGGCGAATCTGGAAAAGAGCTGGGACGATGTGCCGGAAGACATTCGCAAGACGTACGACCGGCTGGGCATCCCGGAGGCCGAGAAGAAATATCTCGCCGGCGTGAAGGCGCAGTACGAATCGGAA
>JAYVQJ010000112.1:0-11533 GCA_043777235.1 Planctomycetia bacterium | reverse complement strand
CTACGTCATTCGGCGAACTTGTTACAAAAACGCGACTTCACGAAACACAACCGACTTGACCTCTTCCCTCATCACAGGGACCGCATTACTTTCAGTCGGCGAACTCAATCCCCGTCCAAGTTTTCGATGAACCGTCTCTTGGTCACGTCGGATCTTTAGAGGCTGACAAAGAACCTCAAATGGCAGTCTGATAACGCAGTACCATCAACAGCCGGAACGCGCTAGCGTCCGGTTTTTGGCAAGCTTGAAAACCGGACGCTAGCGCGTGCCGGCTCACGAGTCACAGTTCTTGTCAGCCTCTTAGAAGATTGTTCTCATGCCCGTACCCGCTCGACGATTTGCCGGACTTCGCGAAGCAGGAGTGTTGTGCCCGCACTGTCAGCTCGAATTGCGCACCGGCGACGACACCGCGATGTGTGCCAACTGCGGTGGGACGCAGCATTGGGACTGCTGGCAATCGTCCGGAGGCTGCGGTTCTTACGAATGTTCGTCGGGCCATCGGCATTCGCCTCGCAACGGCGGCAGTGATGTGCTGCGAGTCTCGCTGGATGACCTCAACGATGCGCGGCCTCTGCCCGTGAGCCGCCCGACGTTTGCCGTCGGACCGATTCCGATCTCGCTGCGAGTGGATGATGACGATCCGCACGCGCCGCGGCATTGGAACAAGCTGGCGATTATCTCGTTGGTCCTGTCGCTCATCGGCATTCCGATGTTTGGAGTTCCCGGCCTGATCGGCATCGTGCTGGGGACGATCGCGCTGGCAAAGCACTCGCGCCAATCGAAAGGGCTGGGTGTGGCAATCGGCGGTCTGCTGCTGGGGGTCGCTGATTGTGTCGGTTGGTTGATCGTGGCCGCGTTGTTCCTCGGTGGCGAGGAACATGGATTGAAGATGGGACTCGACGATTTCGAGCCTGATCCCGCGGCGCTTAAGCAACTCCCGCCGCACATCTCGCGAGCGATGGCGTCGAACGCGCTCGTGCATTGCGCGCCGGAATGGAGTCGCATGCGTGGCGAGTCGATCGGTTCCGGCGTCGTGTTGCGGATCAAAGATGCGATGGCGCTGATCGTCACGAATCGGCACGTTGTCGATTCGACGTTCGCCGAGGACAGCAACTCAAACGTCCCCGCGCTCGATAAGTTGTCCAAGATTGACGTCAAGTTGTTGGGACAGGCCGCATGTCCCGCATCGGTCGTTTGGGTGGCTCCGGGCGGAGTCGATCTGGCATTGATCCGAGTCGCTGTCACGTCCGTCGAACCGCAAGCCGCGGAGTGGGATGCCGTCCCGAATCTGACGATCGGCGACGACGTCTTCGCCGTCGGCAATCCGCATGGCTTGGGTTGGACACTGACTCGCGGCACGTTGTCGCAAATGCGGTTGAACGATCTCAACGGCCGAGCCATGAAAATCATTCAGACCAGCGCCGCGATCAATCCGGGGAACAGCGGCGGAGGTCTCTACGACAAAGGGGGCCACTTGCTCGGCATCAACACTTGGACGAAAGACAAACGCTTCGCCGAAGGTCTGAGCTTCGCGATCACCTTCACGACGCTGCTGGAACTCGCTCCGGCCGATCTCGAATTGCGATAACAACTACTTCGGCCAGATCAGCACAGTGCCATCGGAACTCGCCGTCACGATGTTGCCGGTGCGAGTGACTCGAACCGACGTGACCGCCCCGCGATGTGTGGTTGCTTCATCGCGGCGAACCAGCGAGATCAAGAAGTCGGCCGCGACCGGTGGATCGTTCTCACCGAGGACCGCATCTTTCTGCCAATCCCAAAGCCGAGCGGTGCCGTCGGCTCCGCCCGTCAGCAAGCGATCGTCATCGGGCAAAAACGCGACCGAGTTGATGCCGCCCAATCCGTGACCGCGAACGGTCGCGTGCAATCGCGGCGGTTTTCCGGGAGCGGGGACGAGATTCCAAACCCAACCGATACTTTCACCGGAAGCGACGTCTCGTCCTCCGACGGCCACGAAATTTCCGTCCCACGAAAACGCTCCGCCGAGTTGTTCGAAGTCGTGACTCGATTCGTCCGCGTCCTTCGCGGCGACTTTGTCTGCGTCGGCGTCGGCAACCGCGTTGTCCGCGCGCGGCGAGAACATTTCGAGCGTCACCGAAGTCGGCGCGCCGTCGGGCGGGAAGCTCCACACGCGCGGGCGTCCGTCGCGGCCAACAGTGAGAACGCGCGAACCGTCGGCCGACCACGTTCCGAAACGAACCGGACCCTCGTGGCCGGTCAGTTCATGACGTATCTGTGCGACTTTGCGAGCTGGATTCCATTCCCAAATTTTTGCAGTCTCGTCGTAACTGGTCGTGACAAATCGGAATGACCCGTTCGCAGGCGAGAACTCGGCGCTGCTCACGAGACCTTGATGCGGGTACTCGACTTTGTGCAACGGCCGAGCGAACGTGATGCGATCTTCGTCGGCGTCGAAGATCCGAACCGATCGGCCGCCGGTCACGACGAACTTTCCGTCGGACGAATAACCCGCCGCGAACACCGGTCCTTGCGGACGGAAGTTGACCAAGTTAGCCCCGTCCTTAAGTCGCCACAGGAACGCCGCGTTGTGCGTTTGCGTGACCAGATGCAACGGTGTCATTTCATCGGGACGCAAAATCGTCGCGTATGGCAACGCTCGCACGGCGCTGCCGTCGCTGTTGTCGACCTGCAACGACTCGGTGATTTGATTCGTGTCCGCGTCGTAGCGATGAATGATTCCATCCGGCGTCGTGATCACCGCCTGCGTACCGTTGGCGGCCCAAGCAGGAACCGGCGTGCGAGCGGTGTCTGTCAAAGAACTCGCTGCGGATTTCTTGGTCACGTCGATGACGTGTTGCGTGCCGGACGCGATCGTCCACAACATGACCTTCGTCTTCGGCTTATCGGTGTCCGTTTTCTTGAGGCTCTTCTCTCCACGGCGCGACACGCTGAGGAAACGATCGCCTTGCCGATTGACGGCGAGGCTGACGACCATTCCCTCATGATCGAATTGACGCACTCGCTGCAACGCGAGACCAGAGTCCGATTCGATGACGTTCCAGAGAACCACGCGGCGATCGACACCAGCGGTCAGCAGTTGCGTGCCGTTCTCGAGAAACTCCATCTTGACCACTTCGCCAGCGTGCGAGTTGCGGTGGCGACCGATGACTTTGCCGCTCTTCGCATCCCAAAAGACGATGACTCCTTCGCGGTCGGCAGTCAGCAATCGCGAGCTGTCGGGTGACACCGCGACCGACGTGACGCGATAACGATGTTGACCGTCGAGCACCAAATCCGGCTTCGGCCGGCGACTGTTGAGTGCTCGCTGAAGGTTCCAGAACTGCGCCGAGTTCTTGCGGCCGGCGGTCAAAATCCATTCGCCATCCTGCGAGATTTCAACGACACCATACATTCCCGTTTCGGGAAGCGTCGCCAACTCGCGGCCGAACGAGTTGTCTTCGTTGATCTGCGTGTCCCAGATTCGCATCGTTCCGTCGAAGCCGCTCGTCAGCAGTCGCTTGGCATCCGGAAAGAAACGCATTGCGAACAGATCGTATTCGTGCCCTTCGGCGAGGATATTGTCGTCGAAGACCGCCGCTTTCTCGGTCAAAGTTTTGACAGCGAGGCCGGTCTCACTATTCCACACGCGAGCCGTTTGATCGCGTGAAGCGGACAACACTCGCGACCCATCGCGACTGAAGACGGCGGAGAGGACCGAGTCGGTATGACCGGTGACAATCAGCACCGACTTCATCGGAGTCGCGATCGCCGGCGCAGCGGCGGCCGGCTTTGCAGGCTGCTTGTCGGGTTCTTGAAAACTCGCCAACGCGAATTCGGCGGGCGGCGGGCGGAGCGGATCAACGTCTTTCCGCCAAAATCCGAAGGGATCGGGAGCGACACGACGCGGCACGAGTGCTGTCGGCTCATCCGCATCGGACTTGGCCTTCGAGGCATCTTCCAGCCAGTCGCGCGATTCGAGATACGTCTTCAAATTCCAAACAAACACATGTTGGTCGTAGCTGCCGGAGACAATCAATTCGGGCGACTGCGGCAACGGAATGGCTCGGCGAACAGGGCCACCATGACCGGCCAACACCAACTTCGAGCGAGTGTAACTCGGCAAGTCATCGGTCTCGCGGCGATCCCAAATCGTGATCGTTCCGTCGTCGCCAGCAGCCAACATGCGCGAACTGTCCGACGAGAACACCACGGAACGAACCCGTTCGACGCGGCTCGAATGCAGTCCCAGTTTGACTGACTCGACGTTGACCTTCTGCAATTTGTTGATGTCTTTGTTCGCGTCTTTACTCGCTCGTGGTTCGACGCGCCAAAGATGAAGTTCGGCGGCCGGGCCGTTGCTGACCGCGAATTTGCCATCGTCAGTCAAAGCGATCGTGACGACGCCGCGATCCTGTTTGACCTTGCCTTCCGGCGGCACTTGAAAAGTACGCAGTTGAGTCAATTCCAGTTCGTTGTCGCGAGCCTGTACCTCCCAGCCGTAGGCCACGCCGCTCGAGTCGGCTGTCGAAGAAGTCCCAGCGACCAGCACCTTGCTGTCACGCGACCAAGCGACGCACTGCACCGAGTACATCACCTTTTGGCTAACGAGCGCTCGCGCGTCCGCGATGGACCACAGCTTCACCGTGCGATCGTCACTGCCGGAAGCCAGTCGTTGGCCGTCTTCCGAAAACATGAGCGTGTTGACTGCGCCCTCATGGCCTTTCAATTCGACCGGAGGCTGATCGCCATCGAGCTTCCAGACGAAAATCGTCTTGTTGTCTCCCGCCGCCGCGACTGAGTTTCCATCAGGCGACATCGTCACCACGCGCTGCCGTGAGCCGAGCTCCAAAGTTCGCACCGGTTGTTCGTTCAATTTGCCGGCGTCATCGACGGCCCAGATCGCGATGTGACCGGCACTGTCACCCGCCGCGAGTTTGCGTCCATTGCGGCTGATGCCAATGGATTCCACCGGCTTCGCGAGCGACACGGACTGCGGAGCGTTGACCGTGTTCCACAACTGATCCCACTCTTCTTTGCAGCGTTTTTTGTTTTTCTCGCGGGTCTCGTCCAGCTTCTTAAGTTCGAGCAGCTTCTTGCGCGCGTCCGGGTAGCGGCCTTCCTGTACGAAGCGATTGGCCGATGCCAAACCCGCGAGATAACTGGCCTTCCCTTGAGCTTCGACAGCCTTCTTCTTGGCTTCGTCAGCCGCGAGGGCAGCGGCTTCTGCGGCAGTCTTAGCAATCTCCGCCTTGTCCTTGGCGGCCTTCGCGTCGTTGAACGCGATGACGGCCTTCTCCGTTTCCTTCTTGGCGCGTTCGAGCGCTGCGGTTGCGAGTTCGGTGTCTTTGACCGCTTTCTCGGTGGCCTTTCTCGCGACGCCGAGTTTCGCTTCCGCTCCGGCTTGGGCGATCTTCGCGGCTTCGAGATCCTTTTCAGCCTTCGCTGTCGCGACCTCGGCCGCTTGCATCGCTTTCTCGGCGGCGATTTTATCCTTCTCGGCTTGAGCCTTTTGTTCTTCGGCGGCGACGAGTGCAAGTTGCGCCGCTTGCAAGTTGAATTGGAAGCGTGCTGCGACAGCCAACAAACCAATGACCGCGACAATCAAAAACGATGCCGCGATTTTCAAGTACTTCATCATGCGGACGCGACCGTCGCGCTCCGTACGAGCCTTCAGCAACTGTTGCCGCGTCGAAGTGTGCGTGTCGGCGTTTGTGTCGAGCACCGATAATCCGAGGTCGAAGTCCCCCTTGGTCAGCGCCAGCTTCGCGAAGTGCAATTGCGTTTCAGTCAAACCTTCGCGAGCCAATTGGTTGGAGGGCCATTCACGCAGCGATTCGTTGTAGAGCGCCAGTGCGTTTTGATAGCTCGAATATCCGACGGCCGGAGCATCGCCCGCCGGCTTCTGTTCTGTGGTGACGGGAGCGGCGACAGTCGTGAGTTCTTTCGCGCGTTCCACCAGCGTGCGGCTGGCGGCGTGACGCTGGTACTCGCGGATCGCGTTCTGAAATTCGACGACGTTCGGATATCGATTTTCTGGCTTTGTGGCCATCGCCTTCTTCGCGATGTCGATCAATTCACCGGAGTGTTCGGTTTCGCGAATGACGTTCTCGACGACGACACGGCGAATCTCGGCCATCTTCGCACCGGCCGACTGAGTTTTGGATTGTGAGGCCACGAACTCGTGCGGCGGGAGTCCGGTTACGGCCTCGAACAACATGGCTCCCAGCAAATAGATGTCGCAGGCAGGGCCGATCTTGTTGAGCGGCCCGGTGATCAACTCCGGCGGCATGTAGGCTGGCGTGCCCGAACCAAGTCCCGCTGTCGTCGCCAACGGCAAACGGCCTTTTCCCTCGCCGAACGGCAACGCCAAGCCCCAGTCGAGCACGATCGTTTCGCCGTATCCGCCGAGCATCACGTTTTCGGGCTTGAGGTCGCGATTGACGATGTGCCGCGAATGCGCGAAGGCCATCGCGTCTGAAACCTTCATCAGCACTTCGAGGTTTTCTTCGAGCGACATCTCTTTGATGCGCTTGTGCCAACCATCACCTCGAACCCATTTCATCGTGTAGAACATCGAGCCGTCAGGAGCCTCGGCCAATTCGTAAATCGGCACGATGTTCGGATGAAACAGATCGGCGGTGACGACCGCTTCGGACAAGAACATGTCCGTGCGATGCTTGATGACCGAATTAAACGTGCCGCTCGCCTTGAGCTTTGATGCCTGTGCATCCGGCATTGGCTTGAGCGTTTTGAAGACGACCTCGCGGCCAAGCGACTGTTGTTTGGCGACGTACACGACGCCCATTCCTCCTTCGCCGAGCACTTTGACCAGCTTGAAGTCGGCCAGCGGAATTCGGCCGTAGCTCAATCCCGTGATCTGTCGAACCGCGACATTCAGACTTTCTTTCTCGATTCCATCGACGTTTGCCGCACCGACCTCGGTCCCTTGAACGGACGTCAAACCGCCGGCGTGCGTCGCCTGCGATTTGAACATCGTCCCGCCTGCCGTCGCTCGTGCATTCGGTCCGGAGACCGTCCGGCCCATCGGGATGACTTCCTTGGGCTTAGGCTTGGAAGTGGGCGGCGGCATGTCTTGTTCGGCCGCGCTGTCGGAGCCGACGATCGTCTTGCCGTCGAAGTCTTCTTGCGGCAAGGTGTCACCGTCGTCGGTCATCGTGGCCGCGAACGAATCGACCTGAATTGTCTTTCCAAAGTCGTCGCCGTTGTCCAACTCGGACGCCGACACTTCGCCAATCATCGTCTTGCCGACGTCGTCCGAATCGTCGTGAGGTTCATCGAGCGCACCGGCCGGCATCATCTTTCCGTAATCGTCCTCGGCGGCCGCGCCGTCATCTCCGGTGGCCGAGTCCATCACCATTGTCTTATCGGTGAAATCCTCGTTGTCAGACGTCGACTCCGCGAGCGCACCGTCCGGTAATGTCTTGCCGTAATCGTTCTCGTCCGAAGGTACTCCACCATCATCGCTGAGCATCGTTGCGGCTTCATCCGGCACTCCGCCGTCATCGCTCAGCATCGTCGCGCCATCGTCCGGTACGCCGCCGTCGTCACTGAGCATCGTCGTGTTGTCGTCCGGCTCACCACCGACATCACTCAACATCGTCGCGCCGTTGTCGGGCACTCCGCCGTCATCACTCAACATCGTCGCGCCGTCGTCCGGCACCTCGCCATCATCGCTGAGCATCGTTGCGGAATCGCTCGCCGAGTCTGCTTCATCAGACTCCTTTTCCGATCGACCCTCGTCGGTCGACGCCGCCGGGACACCGTCGAACGCATCTTCAGGAAGTGTTTGGTCGAACGCTCCTTCTGGCAGCGTGCGGTCGAAGTTGTCGTCCGGCGGCTTCTTGGAGGAGTCGCCAGAGGAGGGGGGGTTTTGATCGCCGTGATTACTCATAAATCTGTCCCGCGATTCGGAAGGTCGCCGCGACGCCGTTTCCGATTTCCAGCGCTCGCGAGACCTGCCGCCAATCTATCGGCTGAAGCAACACGTCTCCAACCCTGATCGGCGAATCGGGGCGAGTCCCGGTATCACCACCCAGGGACATTCCACAAAGCGGGCTTTATCGGGACGACCGGAGCGAGCGGCCCCGTCAATCACGACTCAATGACTCTCGCAGCGATCGCCCGCAGGGGATGACACACCGATCCTTTGTCCGGCGACATCTCGATCAGCAACCCGTGCCCGATTCGACGTCGCGAATTCATCAGTGATGGTCGTCGTGCTCTTCGACGAAGTGCAGCACCGAACTCAGCGGGATATGCACGGGAATTCGGCGCGTTCCCTTGAGTTGCTCGACCACCAAACAGCCGTCTTCGGCCGAGGTCAGAATCCCTTTGATCGGAATCGCTCCAGCCATTTGCAACGAAACGACAATCGTCTTACCCAACAGCTTGCGAACCAATTCGTTCATGGCACCACCTCGCCACCGCGACTCGATTCCTTGAGGTCCGGAAGTTGTCGTGAATGTGTCAAGTTTCATCAGCCGGAACGCACTAGCGTCCGGTTCGAATCGAAGTTAACCGGACGCTAGCGCGTTCCGGCTAATGGTCTGAGGCAACGCCTCGCTGAGACGTTACCACCGAAACAGTGCGGTTCCCCAAGTCAACCCGGCACCAAAGCCGGACATCAAGACCGTGTCGCCCGGCTGAATACGTCCCGCCCGGCGAGCTTCATCCAGTACCAGCGGGATCGAAGCCGCCGACGTATTGCCGTACCGATCGACTTGCATCAGTACCTTCTCGCGGGGGACTCCGAGTTTCTCAACCACATGATCCAAAATTCGCGCGTTCGCTTGATGCAGGAAGAACAACGAGACATCTTCCAATCGCGTCTCGGATTTTTCGAGCACCAACCGGATCGTCTCTTCAACGATGCGCACTGCCCACATGAAGACGTTCTTGCCATCCATACGCATGAACTGCCGGCCGGCCGCGATGTCGTCGACCGACACCGGATTGCGACTCCCTGCCGCCGAACATTCCAACAATGATCCGCCGGCACCATCGGCACCGAGTTGATAGCTCAAGAATCCTTGCTCGGTCGAACCGCGCGAGACCAACACCGCACCCGCTCCATCACCGAACAACGGCGCGATTGTCTTGTCGAGCGGGTTGACGATACGGCTGCAACAATCGGCTCCGATGACCAACGCCAGCTTGCTGTTCCCGGTTGCAACGTATTGCGAAGCCGTCGTCAGCGAGTACACGAATCCCGAACAGGCCGCCGACAGATCGAACGCGGGGACATCGAGTCCCAGCTTTTCTTGAACGATGCACGCAGTCGACGGACACAAGTGGTCCGGCGTGAAAGTACCGACGACCAGCAAGTCGATATCCGCAGGTGAAACGCCCGCGTTGTCGATCGCTCGCTTCGCCGCTTCGACCGCTAGATCGCTCGTCGCTTGATCGCGTGGTGCATGACGCCGAGCAAAGATGCCCGTGCGCTGCTCGATCCAATCCGGATCGAAGCCGTAACGCTCGCGGAGGTCGGCGTTCGTAATGATGTTGTCGGGAACGTACGAGCCGCTGCCGACGATCTGCACGCCCATCAGCGAATTCGTGCGCCGTGAAATCGGACGCCGCGCGACGATCGGCGACACGGCCGGACGCTGTGAGTCGCGTTTGCGCCCCGCAGCCGACTTGAGCGTCGGTGTGGCGACAACGGTCGGCTCACACGCGATCTCGGCGCGAGCAGTTTGAATCACGAAACCCACCGATGTTGCCGCAGGGCAAATCGTTGGCTCGGCAACTGTGGCGTGCGAAGCGGAGGAAGGAATGAGTTCCACAAGCGAGCCGGATCCAACCGGCAAGGTGCTGGTTTCCATGAACCAAAGATCCTGAGCCCGATCACGTCAGTCGAAGTGGTTTCAACAGTTCCCAGCCGCTGAGCAAGACAAGCCGACGGTTCGAGCGGGCGAAGTATATCTGTGGCAACTTCGGAAGCCAGAGTTGTGACGGTCAGATTGTCAGCATTTCTTGGAAGAGCTAACGAGTTCCACCGCGCCCTTCACACATTGGGACACATGAGTCCCATAAAACTTATGGCTCATTCGGTAATCCAAGGAGGTCACTTCGGGGAACATTTTTGCCACAGATGAAACACGGATTGAACACGGATCAGGACAGGAGGCGGGGAATTGGAGAAGAAGAAGCGGAGGACGGGAACGCCTGACAACAGCTTTTTTCCACGGAGAAAATTACGGACCACGCCAGAGGTTAGAAAGCGTTACGCACCCTCGTTCCGTGACTTCACTCGATTCTTCTTTGCCTTGTTCGCTATCCTGGTCCGTGTTCAATCCGTATTTCATCCGTGGCTTTGAAACTTGCCTCCCTGGACACCGGAAGAGCCAAACTTATTTGTCCCAGAGCGGTCGATACCGCTCACCCCATCGCTTTCGCGACCGCCCCCTTCGTCTTCTCCAAGCCGGTTCGCGCCACCAGCAGAGCGTCCTGTTTCCAGTATTCCGGATTGAACAATTCCAATGACAGGACAATTGGCCGATCGGAACGGATCACCGATCGCAGAATATCAGTCATCGGAGCGATCCCGTCCCCCGGATAAACGCGGTCTTTGTCGGCGATTTTGTCGCGCGGCAAATCCGCCGGGTAATCGTTGACGTGGAAGACCTGCACCGCACTGCTGCTGAGCAATCGCAGTCCCGCGAAGTCCGAACCCCCTTTGAAGAGATGGTAAATGTCTGGAAGGATTGTGGCGTCCGGATGAGCCGATTCGATCGCGACGAACGCCGTCTCCCCCAGCCGAGACAGAGCTTTCGAGAATCCCCAGACCTCGCACTCCGGCACAATTCCGAACTGCCGGCCGAGTTCGCAGAGTTGCCGATACCGCTCGGCCGCCTTCAGCAGATCGACCGGCCCCTTGTCGTGAGCACCGACCGGCGGCGCGGCGATTCGCTTCCCGCCAAGTTGCTGCAACGAGTCCATGTCCCGCTTGGCTTCCTCGAAACCCTTCGCCCGTTCGGCATCGTCATCGACGATCCAGCGAGCGAACCCGATCGCGCTTTCCACCGTCAGTCCCAGATCGCGAGCCTTCTTGCCGAGGTCTTTCAGCGATCCGCCCCCCTTCACAAAGTCGTTGATCGTGCCCATCCACGGTTCGATCGCGTCGTAGCCAGCCTCGGCGGCGATCTCGACTTCGCGGACCAGTCCGACTTTCTGCCCTCGGATCGTGCTCGTGTTCAGACTGTATTTCACCAACCCCATCGCCTTCACGGCCGGTGTCTCAGCTCGTGTGCCGACCGCAGCCGCCGACAACACGCTCGCTCCCAACAACGCTCTTCGAGTCAAACCTTGCTCGCTCATGATTTCCCAGCTCCCACGAAGATTTCGATTCATCTGCCAGCGGCACAAGCTACCCCGCGTCAGCGACGAGAGCAAACCGCCGTTCCTCAACGTAGGGTGTGACCAGCGTCTGTCTTTTACACACAACGTATCGACATTTGTCTGAAAAGCCTCGCAACGACGCGAAACTTCGGCACGGCATTTGCGCCCGACAGAGCAATGGAAATTTCTCTGT